>NZ_JABAEE010000028.1:0-77070 GCF_023701885.1 Pseudomonas sp. CG7
TGAATATCAGCGACGCGAATCAAGTTACGGGGCGAGGCCAAGGTGCACAAGCCGGCGGATTCTGGCGGATCTGTAGTCCGTTGCGCAAGGCGCTGTAGTTAATCGGACTTTTGCTGTCTCGCTGTAGGACCAATGTGATCGGGCTGCTGTTTCAGTGCGAAGCGCTCCCCAAAAAAGGGGCTGCTACGCAGCCCAGCGGGAGCAAGCTCCCTCGCCACGGGTTCATCGTGTTACTTAAGTGATCAGCTTCAGGCGGTTCCGGCTTTTTTCCAGGCCAGGTATTGGGTCACCAGGGCCGCACCCAATTCGCTGGGGCGCGAATCCAGGGTTGGCACGCCGTGGGCGGCGAGCTGCTTGTGCAGCTCCGCCCGCGCATTCAAATAGTCCACCGTCCCGCAATAGGCCAAGGCCTCGGGCAAGGTTTGCACCGGTGCCTGGCGCAACCGGTCGAGGGCGTCTTCGCGCAGGCTGGCCACCAGCACCCTATGCTGTTGCCCCAGCCGTTTCACGGCCGCGAGCAATTGCGCATCGTCTTCATCCCGCAGGTTGGTCACCAGCACCACCAGGGCCCGGCGTTTTTGCCGGGCCAGCAGTTCGGTGACGGCGGCCTGGTAGTCGGCGGGACGTTGGCTGCTGTCGAGGTCGTACACGGTGTTAAGCAGGACGTTGAGTTGGCCGGTGCCTTTGACCGGGGCGAGGTAGCGGCTTTGCTCGCTGGCGAAGGTGCTCAGGCCCACGGCATCGCCCTGGCGCAGGGCGGTGTAGCTGAGCAGCAGGCACGCGTTGAGGGCGTGGTCGAAATGCGCCAGCTCGCCGTCCTGGCTGCGCATGCGTCGGCCGCAGTCGAGCATGAAGATGATCTGCTGGTCGCGCTCGTCTTCGTATTCCCGGGCGATCGGCGTGCGATGGCGGGCGGTGGCTTTCCAGTCGATCTGGCGCAGGCTGTCGCCCTCGCGGAATTCGCGCAGTTGATGGAATTCCTGCCCCTGGCCGCGGCGTTGCCGCTGGCGAATGCCGAGCTGGCTGAGCCAATTGTCCACCGCCAGCAACTGACCGTCGTAGAGCCTGGCGAAATCCGGGTAGACGCGGGTGTGGTCGACGGCGTCCAGCAGGCGCTTATCGGTCCACAAGCCCAGCGGGCTCGGCAGGTTGGTTTCGCACTGGACGAAGGTAAAGTGACCGCGCTTGAGCGGGCGCAGGCGGTAGCCGACCTGGCTGCGCTGGCCGGGTTGCAGTTCGACCGACTGCGGCAGGTTTTCGAAGTCCAGGCCATCGGGAACATGATCGAAAAGCTGCACGTGCAGCGGCTGGGCAAAGTCGTGGCTGACTTCCAGGCGGACATCACCCCAGCGGCCCAGGGCCAGGCTCCCGGGCATTTGCCGTTGCACCCGCGGCGAGGGCAGGCGCCGGACGCGCACCGCGTCGAGCAGCGCCAGGGCCAGCAAGGCCAGCAGCAACCCCCAGTTGATCGACAGCAGCGTCGATGGCACCGCGATGCCCAGCGCTCGCAGTGCGCCGAGCACGATACTCACGCCCAGCAGCACGGCGAGCCAGGTCAGCAGCAGGCGTGAGGGTTTCATCGGCGCATGCCCTTGCAGGGGATGTTTGCCTTGGCAAAGAAATTTGCTGCAGTGAGGTTTCCTGTGGCGAGGGAGCTTGCTCCCGCTGGACGCGCAGCGTCCCTTGGCGGTGTGTCAGATAGAACTTGGGGGCTGCTTCGCAGCCCAGCGGGAGCAAGCTCCCTCGCCACAAAAAGCATGCCTGCCACAAAGAATTTTCCTGGCACAAAAAGCATTCCTGGTACAGAAGACATTCCTGCCATAGAAGGTATTCCTGGCACAAAAAGCACGCTTGGCACAGACGCCCTCATCACAACCGCGGCGCCGGCACTTGATCAAGCAACTGCCCCAGCACCTGATCCACCGACAGCCCTTCGATGTCCAGTTCCGGTGCCAGCCGCACGCGATGGCGCAGTACGGCCAGGGCGCAGCCCTTGATGTCGTCCGGCACGACGAAGTCGCCGCCGCGCAACAACGCCCGGGCCCGGGCGCAACGCACCAGGGCAATCGACGCGCGAGGCCCGGCGCCGAGGGTCAGGCCCGGCCAACTGCGGGTGGTGCGGGCCAGGCGCACGGCGTAGTCGAGCACCTGGTCGTCCATCGGCAGGTCGCTGGCGATGCGTTGCAACGCTTGCACGTCCTTGGCCTGCAACACCATGCGCAGCGGTTGCACATCGAGCATGTCGGCGCGGGTCGAACGGCTGACCTGGCGGACCATGTCCAGCTCCTGGTCGGCATCCGGGTAATCCATGCGCACCTTGAGCATGAAGCGGTCGAGCTCGGCTTCCGGCAGCGGGTAGGTGCCTTCCTGTTCGATGGGGTTCTGGGTGGCGAGGACCATGAACGGCTGGGCGATGGGCAGGGCACGGCCTTCCAGGGTGACCTGGCGCTCCTGCATGGCTTCGAGCAGCGCGGCCTGGGTCTTGGCTGGCGCACGGTTGATCTCGTCGGCCAGCAGCAGATGGGTGAACACCGGGCCCTTGCGCAGCTTGAACTGCTCGGTCTGCAAGTCGTACACCGCGTGCCCGGTGACGTCGCTGGGCATCAGGTCGGGGGTGAACTGGATGCGCGCGAACTCGCCGTTGAAACAGCGAGCCAGGGCCCGCACCAGCAAGGTCTTGCCCAATCCGGGAACGCCTTCGAGCAATACGTGGCCACCGGCGATCAATGCCGTGAGCACATCGTCGATCACACTGGCCTGACCCACCACCGCTTTGCGTAGCTCGGTGCGGATGGCCTGGGCCAACTGACTGGCGCGCTGGCGCTGTTGGGCGGCGTGGGCCTGGCCGTCGGCAGGTTCGTTCTGTTCAGTCGTCAATTCTGGCGTTCTCCTAACGGTTAAATCCTATTTACTCGTGATCTAACGCTTTCATCCTTCAGTGCCGGGCAGTGATAGCTGAGTCGCTGGCACACCTTAGCCCATCTGAAAATGCAGGTTTGGAAAGATTAATCCGGCGAAGCGTGCGGGCAACCCCGCTTCCACCGTTCGAGACCGGGGGGTACTGCTAACCACGATCCCCGCTTCGATCAAGCGGCCCAGCTCTTCGGTTGCCAGCCGATCCTTCAAGCCTGTGAATACCTTGAACTCCGCCCGCGGCATTACGCCCTGAGTGAGAAGCGCCAGTACGGCAGCAGCACTGGTGGGTCGGATGCCGGCACGGCGAAGCTCAGGATCCGTCGAGAACACATGAACAACCTGTTCGCGCAGCTTGGCCGGGTTTAGCGAGGTCGTCATGTACTCGATCTGGTCGTGGCAGACATCGAGCATGAACTCGATGAAGTTGAAGTAGTGACGCTGTGAGAGTTGGCCGCGCCCGTCATAGTCACCTTCGCGAGGGCGATCAGCCAGGGCCAGGAAGCGATAGTACTCATCTTGCCTGCGAGCCAGGCCGCGAGACAGTGACCAAAGAAAAGGTTTTAGCCCGAGGTGAACCAGTTGCAGGTGGGTGAGCATCCGAATCACTCGACCATTGCCGTCCAGGAAGGGGTGAGCAAGCGCCACCCGGTGATGGCCTGCCAGGGCAGCGATCAATTGGCGCCGCGGATCCCTGATTCGTCCGTAGTGCAACTGCAGATGCTCAAGCATGGGCAATACAACAGCCGCCGAGGGAGCGACATGCGCGCAAACCTGGACCTGTTCATTTTCTTCGGCCCGCAGCCTGCCGGGTTCCATCAGGCGCCCATCGCCCAGGGTCAGTTCCTGCTTGGACGCGTCCTTGAACAGACGACGATGGATGGCCGCGATCAACTTGGGATCGAACAGCGCGGAGAAATTGTCCGCTGGCCGCATACGAAGTAGCCGCTCCATCACTTCCTGCTGCGTCATGTGGTGCACGGCCAGCTCTTTGAGTTCCTTTCTTTCCCGTTTTGGTGTCGTGCGAGCAACTTGGAGGTCGGCAATCTCGGTGCGATGCCCTTCGATCAGGTTCGAGTAGTAGGTGTTGGTGATGCGCAACAGGCCCGCCAGTTGCCTGGATGTCTCATCGGCCAGCCGTCCGGCCAGGAAGGCTGCCTTGCGTGGCAACTGATCCGCGGCCAGAAAGATCGAGTCGGGCAGAATTTCTGGTCCAAGTACCAAGTTCACAAGGCATTCCTAAGGCTTTGCAAATGGGCGACCTGGCGGCAGAACTCGGCGCCGGACATCCGCTGTTTCGGCCGTGGGCTCAAGGCCTGGCTGATGGCCCGCGTCGGTTGTCGGGTCAGGCGGGCGAGTACCTGCCACTGTTCGGCGACGGCCAGTTGTTCGAAACCTGGGTGAAGGTGGCGTGCCCGGCGCAGCACGTCTTGCTGCAAGGCGTGCAACAGGTGCTGCTGGCCGTTGTGGCGCAGGTGGAAACCGGCGCTGGCCTGCACGTGTTCTTCCAACTGGCGCCGCGCCTTGGAGGCGGGGGGTTGCAGCGGGCCATGGCGCACCGCCGAATGCCAGAACCACAGGGCAACCAGGGCCAGCAATGCCACCAGCGCTTGGGGGAAATAGCGCAGCAACAGGGTCAGCAGGTCGTCGTGGTCGGTATTGAACAGCAGCGTGACGTCCGTGTCGGCGCTCAAGTACCAGAGCAGCCAGGCGTTGTCGTACTGGTCGATCGCATCGTTCTTCCACAGCTCGGCATCGGTGAGCACGGTGATCGAGCCCAGGCCGAGGGTCAATTGCATCATGTGGGTCGACGACGCGCTGTTGGCCCAGGCCTGGGCCAGGTTATGCGGGTCTTCGAGGTGAAAGTCGGTGTCGAAGCCGATATAGGCCGGCGCCTCTTCGTCTTCCAGGTAGAGCTTGGTCAGTTCCGGATAACGGTCCTTGATCAGTTCGGGCGCGGGCTCCTTGAGGTCCTTGCTGAGGAATTGGCGCAGGCGCACGCGGTCGAGCAGCAGGTCGCCGCTGTTGCCGGCGCTGTCGTCCCACAAGGCTTCGGCCACGAAGAGCAAGCGCCCGCCGGCCCGGGTCCAGTTCATCAATCGGTCGACTTCCCGGGGCGTCATGTGGGTGCGCTCGCCCAGCAACAGCAGGCTGTGCTGGCGAGGCTCCAGGGTGGGCAATACATCCAGGCTGTTGGCGTGCTCGACGTTGATGCCCCGCTGGCGCAGGAAATGCTCGGCGGCCAGGTAAGGGTTGGCCTGGGCTTCGGGAGAAGGGCCGTGCTCGACGACCTCTTCATAGGGCACGGCTTTGGCGTAGAGATAGAAGCCGAATGCGCACACCACGGCGGCCAGCACGGCGCCGATCAGCCACCCCGCATGCCGGCTCATCGAGACGTTCCCGGACCGAATAGCCCGCGCCAGCCGTCACACAGTTCCTGTTGCAGGTGGGTCGGCGGTGGGCGATGCCCGTAGGCAATGTTTTGCCAATGCAGCGTCAGGGCTTTGCTGAAGCCCAGCAGGTCGTCCTGCTTGAGCTGTTCGACGCGTTGCAGCACCTGGCCTTCGGTGTCGGACGGTTTCAAGGGGATCTTGAAGTCATGATGCAACCGGCTGAGCAGCGCCCGGTACAGCAGGCCCAGGGCTTCACGGGGTTGCGTGGCCCACAGTTGTTCGACGCTGGCGGCGATGTCGGTCGGCAGGCTTTCTTCACGGATATCCAGGCCGAACATGCGTGCCGGCGCCGCTCGTTCCACGGGCAGGCGTGGCGTCGGTCGGCGATTGACCAGGGCCTTGAGCCGTTCCCGATAGTGCCAGGCCAGCCAGACGATCGCGCCTATCAAGCAGGCCCACAGCGCGATCTGGATCAGCGCGGCGGCGATGTCGAAGCGTTGGCCGCCGAGCCATTTGAACAGGGCCTTGAGCCAGCTCGGTTTGGCCTCGGTCTCTTCGGTCTCCTCGGCGGGTTCAGCGGTGTCTTCGCCGAAACGATAACGGGTGATGGTCTCGGAGTTCTTGAAGGGCGGGGCGTCGAGGATCGCCTCGATGCCGTCCCGGGAGGCTTCGCTGGTGAGGGGCTGGTTGAGCAGCCGCGGGCTGTCGGGGCCGTTGGTGTCCTCTGCGGCAAACGCCGGGGGCGCCAATGGCAGCATCACCAGGGCCAGGAGCAACAACACCGGGGCTACGCCGCTCAGCCGTTGGCGAAGGCGCCGGAACACCAGTTCGATGTCCCACGCCTCGAGGATCGTACGCCGGTTCAGGTAGAGGCTGAAGCCGCAGGCGACGTACACCGGTTCCCACAAGATCAGCAGCAGCGGATACAGGAAGTTGACCAGGTGCTCGAACCACAACCAGTCGTGTTCGGCTGCGGACACCAGCGTCTCCCAATCCCATTGCAGTTCGACTTGTTGCGGCACGAACAGATAGAACAGCGCCATCAGGCCGAACCACAGGGCGGTTTCCAGGTGCATGCCGATGATGGTCAACCATTGCGAAGCGCCACGGTTGCGTTGCAGCAATACCCGTATGCGTTGCTCCCGCGCTTCACCGGCGAGCCCTTCGAGTTGCACCACCGGCAGCAGGAAACTGCGGCTCAGGCTCAGCCGGCGCCAGGTCAGGCTGGCCAGCAACTGGGGCTTGAGCAGCGCTGGCCATTGGCGCAAGGCCTGCCTCAAGGTCGGGGTTTCGCCAAACAGCGCCTTGGACAGAATGTACAAGGGCAGACGGTCAAAGGCCGGCTTCAGCCACCAGAACAGCATCACCACCAGGGACGGTGAATCCCACAGCAGCAGGGTCAGCAACAGGTACACCGGTAGCGTGATGATCGCCCAACTGGTCATCAGCAAGCGTCGATGCTGCTGGCTCATCAATACACCCAGGTCCATGGCTTCCCAGGTGGTGCGTGGGCGGATGACGACGGTGGCATCACTCAGGCGCATGGCGGACCCGTCCGGCAAACGACAGATAGCTGATCACCAACAGCCACAACAACGCGCCCACCGTGTATTTGGTGGCGGGCGTCGCGGCGCTGGAGGACCAGTAGGCCTCGATGAACGCGGCAATGAGCAGGAACAGCATCACGCCGCCGATCATCAGCACGCTTTTGCCCGCCGCGAGCCGCAAGGCCTCGCCCCGGGTCAGGCGTCCCGGCGCGATCAAGGCCCAGCCCAATTGCAGGCCCGCGGCACCGGCCAAGGCGATGGCGGTGAGTTCGAAGGCGCCGTGGCCGATCACGAACGACCAGAACGTTCCCCCCGAGCCGATCTGGGTCAGGTGCCCGGCCACTGCGCCGATGGTCAGGCCATTGAAAAGCAGGAAGAACGCGCTCCCGAGACCAAACATCAAGCCACTGGCGAACGTCTGAAAGGCAATGCCGATGTTGTGCATGATGTAGTAGCCGAACATGACCCAGTCTTCGCTGGCGGCCCGTTCGACCGAGCGCCCCAGGTGCCCGGAGGCGGGGTCATACATGCTGCGGATCTGGCTGATCTCGTCGGCGCCCTGCACGCTGTAGACCAGTTCCGGAAACAGATAGACCAACAGCCCGATGCCCACCAGGCTGCCGAGGAACAGCAGGCTGGCGGCCAGCACAAAGCGCCATTGTTCACGTACCAGGCGAGGGAAACCGACCAGGATGACGGCCGAGAGGCTGGCCGAGGGGCGGCTGCGATCCCGGTAGAGTTGCTGATGACCGCGTAGCGCCAGTTGTTGCAGGGTGTCGACCAGCAAGCTGCTGTAGCCCCGGGCCTGGGCCAGTGCCAGGTGATGGCAGAGCCGTCGATAGGCGGCGGGGAAATCACCGCTCTGGGGCACGTTGCGGCTGCGCTCCAGTTGATCGAGTTGTCGGGACAGATGCTCCCATTCGCCTTGGTGGCGGCTTTCGAACAGGCTTTGCTTCATGTCGGCCCCAACAGGCCGCGGGCGATGCCATTGAGCTCGGCGGTGGCGTTCGGCCCCTGGACGTTCAGTGGCGCGGCCAGGATCGCCGCCAGTTCGTTGACCCGCGCCCGGGACAGTTCTGCTTGGCGTTCGGCGAAGCCCAGCACGGCGCGTTGTTCATGCAAGTTCAGGGTGAAAGGCGTGCGTATCGGCGGGGCCATGGGCAATGCGGGGCGTTTGACAGGTTGTTCGCGATACACCACCAGCGTGCCGGCCGCGAGGTCGCCCAGGCGCTTGAACGCCGGATGCTGCAGGCAGCAAATGGCCCCGAAGGTGTAGCCAAAGGGCAGCATGTCGACGAAACGCAGCAGGTTGCGGATCAACGACGCCGACCAGCCGATGGGCCGGCCATCGTCCTGCACCACGCGCAGCCCCATGATCTGCTTGCCGGGAGAGCGCCCCTGGTTGAGCACCTCGAACAGCACCATGTACCACCAACTGACGACAAACAGCAGGATGGAACCCAGGCCGAGCCCCAGCTCACCGAAAAATGCCAGGACCAGGAAGAAAAACCCCAGGACCAGCCCGCGAATGCCCAGGTCGATGGCGAAGGCGATTGCACGCGGCATCAACCCCGCCGGGCGCAGCGGCAGGTCGCTGCCTTCCGGCGTTTCAACCTGATAACGCGTGTCCAGGGGCGCGGGCAGCGTCGCGTTCCTTTGCAGTGCTGGGGTCTCGAGCATGGGCAACCTGTGATGGGCCAGACCGAATCTTCAATCTCGGCCCAGATGCTAGCAGTCTTCGCGCGGGCAAACGATAGAACTGTGGGTCATTTCATGGTTTGCAACAGGATTGGGAGGGCGAACACGGTCTGTACCTCCATGCCGGGATTGCACTCGCAGGCACCGCAGACCAACTGTGGGAGCGAGCTTGCTCGCGATGACGGCAGCCCATTCAACAGGGATGCAAGCTGACCCACCGCCATCGCGAGCAAGCTCGCTCCCACATGGGGCATGGGGTGGACCCGTGTGTTGGCATTCAAAAGTTACAGCACTGCTGGTCGCAGGCGGGTTCGAGCGCCTAGACTTCGCCAGTCTTCAGTTCAGGAACAGCCCGTGACTTCCATCTTCTGGTACGACTACGAAACCACCGGCATCAACCCGCGTTGCGACCGGCCCTTGCAGGTGGCGGGTATCCGTACCGATTTCGAGCTCAATGAAATCGACGAACCGGTGAACCTGTATTGCCGGCCCAGCGATGACATCCTGCCGCATCCGGCGGCCTGTGCGATTACCGGCATCACCCCGTCATGCCTGGCCGAAAAAGGCTTGAGCGAAGCCGATTTCATGACCCGTGTCCACGACCAACTGGCCGCGCCCGGTACCTGTGGCGCCGGCTACAACACCCTGCGCTTCGACGATGAAATGACCCGCTACAGCCTTTATCGAAACTTCTTCGACCCGTACGCGCGGGAATGGCAGGGCGGTAACAGTCGCTGGGATCTGATCGACCTGGTGCGCGCGGCCTATGCGCTGCGCCCACAAGGCATTGTCTGGCCGCAGGAAGACGGTCGCGTCAGCCTCAAGCTCGAACGCCTGACCGCCGCCAACGGCATCGACCATGGCCAGGCCCACGACGCGTTGTCGGACGTGCGCGCGACCATCGCCCTGGCTCGCCTGATCCGCCAGCAGCAGCCCCGGCTCTACGACTGGCTGTTCCAGTTGCGCAGCAAACAGAAGGTGATGGACCAGATCCGCCTGTTGCAGCCGATGGTGCATATTTCCGGTCGCTTCTCGGCGGCGCGCAACTACATCGGCGTGGTCCTGCCCCTGGCCTGGCATCCGAAAAACCGCAACGCCCTGATTGTCTGCGACCTGCACCTGGACCCCCAGGGCTTGTTGGACCACGACGCCGACAGCCTGCGCCAACGGTTGTATACCCGCCGTGAAGAACTGCTCGAAGGTGAGCTGCCAGTGCCGCTCAAGCTTATCCATATCAACAAATGCCCGGTGGTCGCGCCGTTGTCGGTGCTGCGCCTCGAGGACCAACAGCGACTGGCGCTGGACATGGAGGGTTACCAACAGCGGGCATTGCGGCTAACTGACGCACAGAAAGTTTGGCAAGATAAACTTCAGGCTATTTATGGCCACGAAGATTTCACCGCCAGCGAGGATCCCGAGCAACAGTTATACGCAGGCTTCTTGGGCGACCGCGATCGGCGTTTATGTGAACAAGTGCGCATGGCGGACCCGGCGCAATTGGCTCAAGAGCGCTGGCCTTTCGATGATGAGCGTCTGCCGGAACTATTGTTCCGATATCGCGCACGCAACTTTCCAGACACCTTGGATCCCAAAGAGCAGGGGCGTTGGAGACTTTTCTGTCAACAACGTCTGTCCGCCCCGGAATGGGGAGCGCCTAATACCTTGCAAAGTTTTGACGAGGCGATGGGAGAGTGGCTGGACCTGTCGACACCCATGCAGCGAGAAGTACTCATGCAATGGCAAGGCTACAGCCAGCAATTGCGCAAACGTTTAAGCCTTGAGTCGCTATGAATTGAAAAGATGACAGGCATAAAAAAACGCCAGCAATCGCTGGCGTTTTTTTGTTCGCAAAGAAGCATGCGACGCGGCGAGGCTTAGCCCAGCAGGGTTGCCCAGCCTTCTACCACGTCACCGCCCCACTTGGCTTTCCACTCTTTCAGCGTCTTGTGGTTGCCACCTTTGGTTTCGATGACTTCGCCGTTGTGCGGGTTCTTGTATTGCTTAACTTTGCGAGCGCGCTTGGTGCCAGTAGTTTTGACGGCGCCACGTGGCGCTTTGCTCGACTTGGCTTCTGGATCCAGCAGGGCAATGATGTCACGCAGCGACTTGGAGTATTCGCCCATCAGCGTGCGCAGTTTGCCTTCGAATTCCAGCTCGGTTTGCAGTTTGTCGTCTTGCGACAGATTTTTCAGGCGAGCTTGCAGTTCTTTGATGGCTTCTTCTGTGGCGCGGTATTCATTGATCAAGGACATGTGGACTACCTTATGTAGGACGCGGGTGACAAGGAGACAGTGCGGCAATAGTAATCAGACAGTTTCATCAAGTAAACATTTAACCGATGTTTTATTTAATTAATTAGTGCTGCGCCACAAAAAAACCTGTTGCAGTTAAATACCGTGACAGTGTCTTCACATCTATTCACACATATAGCCGGCCTTGCCAGGCCTCGCCGGCCATGGCCTGGGGCGGTCGCCCAGGCTCCGGCGTGTCATCGATACTGCAGTTTTGCCGCGCAATGGCTAGAATGGCCGCCTTTGCGAAGTTCTGGAGTTTCCCTAATGCGCACTTTTCGTCTGGTGATTGCTTGCCCGGACCGCGTCGGCATCGTTGCTAAAGTCAGTAACTTTCTGGCGTCCCATAACGGCTGGATCACCGAAGCGAGCCATCACTCGGACAATCAAAGCGGTTGGTTTTTCATGCGTCACGAGATCCGTGCCGACTCGCTGCCCTTCGGTATCGAAGCCTTCCGTGAAGCGTTCGCACCCATTGCCCAAGAGTTCTCGATGGACTGGCGCATCACCGACACCGCGCAGAAAAAACGCGTGGTGCTGATGGCCAGTCGTGAATCTCACTGCCTGGCTGACCTGTTGCACCGCTGGCACAGCGATGAGCTCGATTGCGACATCGCCTGTGTGATCTCCAACCATGATGACTTGCGCAGCATGGTGGAATGGCACGGCATCCCGTACTACCACGTGCCGGTCAACCCGCAAGACAAGCAGCCGGCATTCGCCGAAGTCTCGCGGCTGGTCAAGCAGCACGACGCCGAAGTGGTGGTGCTGGCCCGCTACATGCAAATCCTGCCGCCGGCGTTGTGCAGCGAGTACGCCCATAAGGTCATCAACATCCACCACAGTTTCCTGCCGTCGTTCGTCGGGGCCAAGCCGTACCACCAGGCCTCGATGCGCGGTGTGAAGCTGATTGGCGCCACCTGTCACTACGTGACTGAAGAGCTGGATGCCGGCCCGATCATCGAGCAGGACGTGGTGCGCGTCAGCCACAGCGACAGCATCGAAGACATGGTGCGTTTCGGCCGTGACGTCGAGAAAATGGTGTTGGCCCGCGGTCTGCGTTATCACCTGGAAGACCGGGTGCTGGTGCACGGCAACAAGACCGTGGTCTTCTGACTACGCTTCGAAGGGCCTGGACGAGCGATCGCCAGGCCTTTTTATTGACTAAAGAACAACGATGCCCCGTGGCGAGGGAGCTTGCTCCCGCTGGGCTGCGAAGCAGACCCAAAACCATTCAACACCGTGCACCGGGGAAAAGAGTAGGCAGGCTTTACGACTGCTGCGCAGCCGAGCGGGCGCAAGCTCCCTCGCCACAGTGATTCATACCGCTCAAGGAGCAACGCTGCGCCATGACCGATCCATTGGACAAAGCCACCTCCAAGGCCCCAGCCACCCTGGGCGAAGGCTGCCTCCGCCGCTACGACCCTGACGCATTGAGCCCGGAGGACGGCACCGAGTTTCCCGACGCCGCGCAATTGTGGGAGCAACTGCATCCCCAGGACGAGGCCGAACAAAAGCCGTGACCGGTCAGGCTTGCCTGAGCCTGATCAGCTTCTTGATCAACGGCCGCCCGACCATCAGGAAAAACACCGGCCCGCCGGCCACCAGGTAGAAGTAATAGGTCACCGCCCGCCAGATCAGGATCGCCGCCGCCGCGGTGGACTTGCCCACCATGGGCGCCAGCAGCGCCGCCGAGGTCAGTTCGGCCGCCCCGGCGCCACCGGGCAGCAGGCTGAACTGTCCCGCGCTCAAGGACAGCATCTGGATCAGGAAACTCCAGGCCCACTGCAAGTCCGCCCCGAGTCCCTTCAAGGCCAGGTACAACACGCTGTAGCGCAGCGCCCAATGCAGGCAGGTCAGGCCGAAGACCTGGAACAGGGTCCGTCGCGGCAATTTCAAGGTGTCGGTGAACGCCGCGAGGAAGTTCAGGATCTTGCGGCCCCAGCGTCGGCGGGTGGTGGTCTTTACCCGCAAGTGCCGCAGCACCCGAGCGCCCAGCAGGATCAATCGACGATGATAACGGGCCACCAGGACGCAGCCGAACAGCCCGCCAAACAATGAAATCGCGCTCAACGCCAGCATCCATTCCAGGCGCTGGCTGAGGTTCTGGAACAGCGCGTAGAACAGAATGCCCACCAAGGCACAGAGGAAGAACAGCAAGTCGCTCAGTTGATCCATGGCGAACACCGCGCTGCCATGGGCCGGGCGCACGCCGTTGCGCGCTAGCAGGGCCATCAGCGTCAGCGGGCCGCCACTGCCGCCGGGCGTCGCGCACATGGCGAACTCGGTGGACATCACCACGCCCATGCTTTTCCACCGGCCGATGCGTCCACGGTATTCACCCAGCAACAGGCGCAAGCGTACGGAGTTCAAGCCCCAGCACAGCACGATCATGCCGAGCATGGCCAGCAGCAGCGACAAGGGAAAACGCTGCACCCGCGACCACATTTCCCCGCCGCCGACCAGCAGCGGCACCAATAGCGCCGTGAGCAGCGCGGCGCCCAGCCAGATCAGCCGTTTCATGCGGCGCTACGGGCCAGCAGCCCCTGGGTCGCCAGCCCGCCGACCTTGGTCATCGGCACGCGCCCGTCGTTGAGCAGGCGTTCGAGGGTGCGCAGCCAATAGTCGCGGGAAAATCCGTGGCGCATGTCCACCGGGTGCAAGCCAAGGCGAATCACCGGGGCCTGGCGCCAGCGCTGTTCACGCTGGTCGCTGATGACTTTCGACAGGCCACGGCGCCAGGCGCTGCGGGCGCTCCAGACCAGGCCCGGCGCGTCGATGGCGGTAAAGTCGGGCAGGCGATAGAGGTGTTGGGTATCGCTGGTGTAGCTCAGCGGCAACTGGCGCAACGCCCGACGCGTGCCTTCGCTCATCAGCCAGGCCGGGGCGACGAAACCTTCCAGCGGCCAGTGGTAACGCTCAAAGGTGTCGATCCCGGCGCGCAGGCGGGCGAGGGCGGCTTGCTCGGACAGGTTGTAGAACTCCCCTTCGTGGGTATAGACCCGGCGCATGAACCAATCCTTGGGGTGACGGGCAACAGGGCCGTCGTCGCAATGGTAGTAGCCATGCAACACCAGCTCATCGCCACGCTCCACCCGACTGTCGAGCAGGCGCCGAAAGCCGGGGTGAGCCTCCAAGGCATTGTTGCGATGAAAATCCGGCACCACCAGCCAGGTCATCGGCACCTGGCCGAGGGCATCGACGGCCTCGACGAAGGGCTGGTAATCGGGCCAGGTTTGCGGAGCCACGTCGTGCAGCACCAAAAGCACGCTGGGTGAGGAACTCATCGACACGGACCTCGCCTCAACCATTGGCCAGCAGCGGTAGCTGTTCGCCGAGCACGGCGTGGTAATGCCCCAGCAAACTGTTGACCACGGTATCCCAAGCGTAATGCCGTTCCACATGCCGGCGCGCCAGTGCACCACGGCGCTGGCAGCCTTCGGCAAACAGTTGCCGCACGGCATTGGCCATGGCCTGCGGGTTGTTGGGCGTGCACAGCAACCCGCAGTCCTCATTGACGATTTCGGTGAAGGCCCCGGCCGCCACGGCCACCACGGGAATACCGCTGGCCATGGCTTCGAGGATCACCAGGCCGAAAGTTTCCTGGTCACCGGCGTGCAACAGGGCATCGGCGCTGGCCATGAGCCGGGCGACTTGCGGCGCCGGGCAGAACTCATCGACCACCGTGACGTTGTCCGGCACCACGGCGGGCATCGACGAGCCCACCAGCAACAGGTGATAGCGCTCGCCCAGGCGTTTCATGCACTTGAGCAGCACCGGCAGGTTTTTTTCCTTGGAGCCGCGACCGGCGAAAATCAGCAGGCGCGTGTCTTCGGCAATGCCCAGCTCGGCCCGCAGTTCCGGGTCGCGGGCGGCGGGGGTGAAGGTTTGCAGGTCGACGCCCAAGGGTTGCACGAAGACGTTCTTGACCCCCAGCCCGGTCAGTTTGTCGGCCATGACCTGGCTTGGGGCCAGGACCCGGTCGAAATTGCCATATAACTTGCTGACGTAGGCTTCGATGTTGGGAGTGAACCAGTTGCCCATGCGGTTGCTCACCAACAATGGCAGGTCGGAGTGATAGAAGCCGATGACGGGCACATCGAGCTGACGACGGGCATCCAATGCGGCCCAGGCGGTGAGGTACGGGTCGCCGACCTCGATCAGGTCCGGCTGCAGATCGCGCAGGACATTGCGCCACGGCGCCAGGCGAAGGGGAAAACGATAGCCCTTGCCGAACGGCAGCGCAGGGGCCGGAACCTTGTAGATTCCGTCGTGCTCGCTCAAATGCGCGCCGGGAATCAACAGGCTGTGACGAATACCGGGCCGATCGCCCAGGCGCCGGTGCTTGGCATCCAGGTAAGTGCGCACGCCTCCGCTGGCAGGGGCGTAGAACATGGTTATGTCCGCGATATGCACGATGAACATCCCTCCGGTCTGTGTTCTCCTGTGTTGACCTTCATGAAGAATAGATGTTCGGTTGGGGTTGTGGTGACGGGGTGTCAGTGGCGTATTGCTGGGTTTGACAGGGCCTCATCGCGAGCAAGCTCGCTCCCACACGGGATCTGTGCATACCACAACCCCCTGTGGGAGCGAGCTTGCTCGCGATAGGGCCAGCCCGGGTTCCCAGCTATTATTCCTGCTGCCGAGGCCTTAATGCCCCAGGCATGCTTTTATATAAGCGTGCAAAATGGCGTCATATCGCAAACACCACGGGTGACCACATGCCTGACTCATCGCAACTCGTTATCGGCGCCGACCTCAGCGGCCAGCCCATCGGCCAGGCCATGCGCCTGGCGAACCGCCATGGCCTGGTGGCGGGCGCCACCGGTACCGGCAAGACCGTCACCTTGCAGCGCCTCGCGGAAATGTTCAGCGATGCCGGCGTGGCGGTGTTCGCGGCGGACATCAAGGGCGACCTGTGCGGCCTCGGCGCGGCGGGCAACCCTCAGGGCAAGATCGCCGAGCGTATCGCGGGCATGCCCTGGCTCGATCACAAACCCCAGGCTTATCCGGTGACCTTGTGGGATATCCACGGCCAGTCCGGTCATCCGCTGCGCACCACCCTGAGCGAGATGGGGCCGTTGTTGATCGGCAGCCTGTTGGAACTGACGGACAGCCAGCCATCGGCGCTCTATGCCGCGTTCAAGGTCGCCGATCGCGAGGGCCTGTTGCTGCTGGACCTCAAGGACCTGAAGGCGCTGCTCAATCACCTCAAGGACAATCCCGAGTTACTGGGGGATGATGCGGCGCTGATGACCACCGGCTCCAGCCAGGCGCTGCTGCGGCGCTTGTCCACCTTGGAGCAGCAGGGCGCGGACGCGTTGTTCGGCGAACCGGCCTTGCAGCTTGAAGACATCCTGCAACCGGCCAGCGATGGCCGCGGCCGCATCCACTTGCTCGACGCCAGCCGCCTGGTCCACGAAGCGCCGAAGGTCTACGCGACGTTCCTGCTGTGGCTGCTGGCCGAGCTGTTCGAGCAATTGCCCGAGCGCGGCGATGCGGACAAGCCGCTGCTGGCGCTGTTCTTCGACGAGGCGCACTTGCTTTTCGCCGGTACGCCCAAGGCGTTGCAGGAACGCCTGGAGCAAGTGGTGCGGCTGATCCGCTCCAAGGGCGTGGGGGTGTATTTTGTGACCCAGTCGCCCGGCGACTTGCCGGACGACGTGCTGGCGCAATTGGGTTTGCGCATCCAGCACGGGTTGCGAGCCTTCACGGCCAAGGAACAGAAATCCCTGCGGGCGGTGGCCGATGGTTTCCGGCCCAACCCGCAGTTCGATGCCCTGGCGGTGTTGACTGAACTGGGCATCGGTGAAGCCCTGGTGGGCACCTTGCAGGAAAAAGGCACGCCGGAAATGGTCCAGCGCGTGCTGGTGGCGCCGCCGCAATCGCGGATCGGGCCATTGAGCGAGGCCGAGCGCGCCGGGCTGATCGCCAGTTCAGCGTTGCAAGGGCGCTACGACAAGCCGATTGATCGCGAGTCGGCCTATGAGGTGCTGATGGGGCGCAAGGGGCTGGAGCCCCAGGCCGAAGCGGTACCGAGCAAGCCGGCGGCTGAAGCGCCCAGCTTCACCGAACAAGCCGGCGAGTTCCTCGGCACGGCGGCTGGCCAGGCACTTAAATCGGCGATGCGCCAGGCAGCCAATCAATTGGGCCGGCAGTTGGTGCGTGGGTTGATGGGGTCGTTGCTGGGGGGCAGCAAGCGCCGCCGGTAGTTGGGACCGAGTCGCCGCCCTTCGCGAGCAAGCTCGCTCCCACAGTGGATCGATGTCGTACGCAAAATGTGCGTCCACTGAAGATCCCCTGTGGGAGCGATGTCGTACGCAAAATGTGCGTCCGCTGAAGATCTCCTGTGGGAGCGAGCCTGCTCGCGATAGCTATCAGACAACCGCCGAAAATCTCAATCCTTGGGCCTGGCATGGGCCGCCAACCGCTCCAGCGCCGCCCGCAGGTTGGGATCGCTGATGCCGTCGGCGGTGGCCTGGATGGTGGCCGCGGCGTCGGTGGACAAATCCAGCGTATGCCCCTTGGCGCCGACCTGGACAGTGGGCGGTTGGACCTTGAACAGGATCCGCGTCAGGTTGGCGAATTCTTCGAACGCCTGGAGTTGGCGCAGCAAGCGTTTTTGCTGGTAGCGCAGGCGCGTGGCCCAGTGGCCGTCCGTGACGATCAGCAACAAGCTGCCTTCGCGCCACGACGCTACGTGGCAATGTTCGCGCGCGGCCGGTTGCAACTGGCTGTCCAGCAGGCGCTGCAGGTGGCCCAGGCGCCGGGCGTGGCCGAAGATGGCTTTCAGCGGCTTGGCTTCGCGCAGCAGAACGGCGGGTGCCTTGGCTGGAAGAGGGCGAAAGGCCATGAATGAGTACCGCAAATGACAGAGGCGCCATGGTAGCAGAAAGCGCCGGATGCGCCTCGACCCTCTCGCCCAGCGGCTTTCAGCTGCACAATCAATGAGTAACTTCTGCACTTGCGGGTTGAAGTTCGCGCAAAAGCCCTTATTTTAGTGTGGCCCCGTCACAGCGCTGTGCCAGCATCGTGGAATAACGCCACTTTCCTCTCCATCGTTTCCGGGTAGAATGCTCGTTCGCATGCGGCCATGAGGGCTGCACGGGCGACTCATGGGGCCGCCCTCCATCCCTTTAGTGTGGAAGATCCTGCCGATATGTTTGCGCCTTTGTTAAAGAAACTTTTTGGAAGCAAGAACGAGCGTGAAGTCAAGCGCATGCTCAAGACGGTACAGACTGTCAATGCCTTCGAAGAGCAAATGGTGGCCCTTTCGGACGATCAGTTACGCGCCAAGACTGCCGAATTCAAGGACCGCATCGCCAAAGGGGAAACCCTTGACCAGCTCCTGCCCGAAGCCTTTGCGGTCGCCCGTGAAGCCGGCAAACGGGTCATGGGCATGCGCCACTTCGACGTTCAGTTGATCGGCGGCATGACCTTGCACGAAGGCAAGATCGCTGAAATGCGTACCGGTGAGGGCAAGACCCTCGTGGCGACCCTGGGCGTGTACCTCAATGCATTGTCCGGCAAGGGCGTGCACGTGGTGACGGTCAACGACTACCTGGCCCGCCGCGACGCCAACTGGATGCGCCCGCTCTACGAGTTCCTCGGCCTGACCGTCGGCGTCGTCACGCCGTTCCAGCCGCCGGAAGAGAAGCGCGCCGCCTATGCCGCCGACATCACCTACGGCACCAACAACGAATTCGGGTTCGACTACCTGCGCGACAACATGGCGTTCAGCATGGAAGAGAAATTCCAGCGTGAACTCAACTTTGCCGTGATCGACGAAGTCGACTCCATCCTCATCGACGAAGCCCGTACCCCACTGATCATTTCCGGTCAGGCGGAGGACAGTTCCAAGCTGTACATCGAGATCAACAAACTGATCCCGCAGCTCAAGCTGCACGTCGAGGAAGTCGAAGGCGAAGTGACCCAGGCCGGGCACTACACCGTTGACGAGAAGACCCGCCAGGTCGAACTCAACGAGGCCGGTCACCAGTTCATCGAGGAAATGCTCACCCGCGTCGGCTTGCTGGCTGAAGGCGAGAGCTTGTACTCGGCCCATAACCTGGGCCTGCTGACCCACGTCTATGCCGGCCTGCGTGCCCACAAGCTGTTCCATCGCAACGTCGAATACATCGTGCAGGACGGCCAGGTCGTGCTGGTGGACGAGCACACCGGCCGTACCATGCCGGGCCGTCGCCTGTCCGAAGGCCTGCACCAGGCCATCGAAGCCAAGGAAGGCCTGAACATCCAGGCCGAGAGCCAGACCCTGGCCTCGACCACCTTCCAGAACTACTTCCGCCTCTACAACAAGCTGTCCGGCATGACCGGTACCGCGGACACTGAAGCGTTCGAATTCCACCAGATCTATGGCCTGCAAGTGGTGGTGATTCCGCCGAACAAGCCGCTGGCTCGTAAAGACTACAACGACCTGGTGTTCCTGACCGCCGAAGAGAAGTACGCGGCGATCATCAACGACATCAAGGAAGGCATGGCCCAGGGCCGTCCGATCCTGGTGGGTACCGCCACCATCGAGACCTCCGAGCACATGTCCGCCTTGCTCGACAAGGAAGGCATCGAGCACAAGGTCCTCAACGCCAAGTTCCACGAGAAGGAAGCCGAGATCATCGCCCAGGCCGGTCGCCCGGGTGCGCTGACCATCGCCACCAACCTGGCCGGTCGTGGTACCGACATCCTGTTGGGCGGCAACTGGGAAGTGGAAGTCGCCAGCCTGGAAAACCCGACGCCTGAGCAGATCGCGCAGATCAAGGCCGACTGGCAGAAGCGTCACCAGCAGGTGCTCGAGTCCGGCGGTTTGCAGGTGATCGCGTCCGAGCGTCACGAATCCCGTCGTATCGACAACCAGCTGCGTGGCCGTGCCGGTCGCCAGGGCGACGCCGGTTCCAGCCGTTTCTACTTGTCTTTGGAAGATAGCCTGATGCGCATCTTCGCCTCTGACCGGGTGAAGAACTTCATGAAGGCCCTGGGCATGCAGCCAGGCGAGGCGATCGAGCACCGCATGGTGACCAACGCCATCGAGAAGGCCCAGCGCAAGGTCGAAGGTCGCAACTTCGATATCCGCAAGCAATTGCTCGAGTTCGACGACGTCAACAACGAACAGCGTAAAGTGATCTATCACATGCGTAACAGTTTGTTGGCCGCCGACAACATTGGCGAAACCATCGCCGATTTCCGCCAGGACGTGCTCAACGCCACCGTCAGCGCCCACATCCCGCCGCAATCGCTGCCGGAACAGTGGGACGTCGCCGGCCTGGAAGCCGCCTTGCAGAGCGACTTCGGCGTGGCATTGCCGATCCAGCAATGGCTCGACGAAGACGATCACCTGTACGAAGAAACCCTGCGTGAAAAACTGCTGGCCGAACTGATCGCCGCCTATAACGAGAAGGAAGACCAGGCGGGCGCCGAGGCCCTGCGTTCCTTCGAGAAGCAGATCGTGCTGCGGGTGCTGGACGACTTGTGGAAAGATCACCTGTCGACCATGGACCATCTGCGCCACGGTATCCATTTGCGTGGTTACGCCCAGAAGAACCCGAAGCAGGAGTACAAGCGCGAGTCCTACACGCTGTTCTCCGAGTTGCTCGATTCGATCAAGCGCGACTCGATCCGTGTGCTGTCCCACGTTCAGGTTCGCCGCGAAGATCCGGCCGAAGAAGAAGCTCGCCTGCGCCAGGAAGCCGAAGCCCTGGCCGCGCGCATGCAGTTCGAACACGCCGAAGCCCCTGGCCTGGAAGTGGTCGCCGAAGAGGGCGTCGATGTGGATGTCGCCCTGGCGACCGCACCGGTGCGCAACGAGCAGAAGCTGGGCCGTAACGAACTGTGCTACTGCGGTTCGGGCAAGAAATACAAGCATTGCCACGGGCAGATCCAATAATCCCGTTTCAACGCTGAACGACCCCGCGCCGCGACAAGAGTCTCTTGTCGCGGCGTTTTGCCATTTGATCAGTCGTCTTGATAAGGACGATGCTGAATACATTTATTAAGGAGCGCATTCATGGCTGTTGGTCTTGGTCCGTTGCCCACGTTGCACCCAGTTGCCGGTTTTGAACTCGGTATCGCTTCGGCCGGCATCAAGCGCCCCGGGCGCAAGGATGTGGTGGTCATGCGTTGCGCCGAAGGCTCGACGGTGGCAGGCGTGTTCACCCTCAACGCCTTCTGTGCCGCGCCGGTGATCCTGGCCAAGCAACGTGTGCAAGGGCCGGTGCGTTACCTGCTGACCAACACCGGCAACGCCAACGCCGGCACAGGCGCGCCAGGCCTGGCCGCCGCCGAGCGTACCTGCGCCAAGCTGGCTGAGCTGACCGGCGTCGACGCCAGCCAGGTGCTGCCGTATTCCACCGGTGTGATCGGCGAGCCGCTGCCGGTGGAGAAGATCGAAGGCGCCCTGCAAGCCGCCCTCGATGACCTGTCGGAAAACAACTGGGCCGCGGCCGCCACCGGCATCATGACCACCGACACGCTGCCCAAGGGCGCGAGTCGCCAGTTCCAGCATGACGGCGTGACCATCACCGTCACCGGCATCAGCAAGGGCGCCGGCATGATCCGCCCGAACATGGCGACCATGCTCGGCTACATTGCCACCGACGCCAAGGTCTCGCGCCAGGTGCTGCAAGACCTGATGCTCGACGGGGCCAACAAGTCGTTCAACCGCATCACCATCGACGGCGACACGTCCACGAATGACTGCTGCATGCTGATCGCCACCGGCCAGGCCAACCTGCCGGAAATCACCGAGGCCAGCGGTTCGTTGTTCGCTGCCCTGAAGCAGGCAGTGTTCGAAGTGTGCATGGAAGTGGCCCAGGCCATCGTCCGTGACGGCGAAGGCGCGACCAAGTTCGTGACCGTGCAGGTCAACGGCGGTGGCAACCACCAGGAATGCCTGGATGTCGGCTACACCGTGGCGCACTCGCCGCTGATCAAGACCGCGCTGTTCGCCTCCGACCCGAACTGGGGCCGGATCCTTGCCGCCGTCGGCCGGGCCGGCGTGCCTGAGCTGGACGTGAGCAAGATCGACGTGTTCCTTGGTGAGGTCTGCATCGCCAGCCAAGGTGCGCGCGCTGCCACCTACACCGAAGCCCAGGGCGCGGCGGTGATGCAGCAGGAAGAAATCACCATCCGTATCGAGTTGGGACGGGGTGACTGCAGCGAAACGATCTGGACGACTGACCTGTCCCACGAGTACGTCAAGATCAACGCTGAGTACCGGACTTAATACGCTCGGGACCGAGCTGCTCCAATCGCGAGCAGGCTCGCTCCCACAGTGGATCTGTTGGGTGATATCGATAGTGTTCACACTACAAGCCCCTGTGGGAGCTTGCTCGCGATGGCAACAGAACAGACACCTCAGAACCACAAGAAAGGAATCCCCATGAGCCTGCACCTGATCATCGGCGACAAAGATCTCTCTTCCTGGTCCATGCGCGGCGCGCTCGCCCTGGCGCTGACCGGCGCGAAGTACACCGAAGAGTTGGTCAGGCTCGGCCAGCCGGATACCCGTGAAAAGCTGCTCAAATATTCAGCCACGGTCAAGGTCCCGTTGCTCAAGACCGAATTCGGCGTGATCTCCGATTCCCTGGCGATTGCCGAATACCTGGCCGAACAATTTCCCGAGGCCAATCTCTGGCCCAGGGACGTGGCTGCCCGGGCCCAGGCGCGCTCGGCCTGTGCGCAGATGCACAGCGGCTTTTTCGCCCTGCGCAACCATATGCCCATGGATCTGCTGCACGATGCGCCGCTGTCACCGATGCCATCCGACGTGCAGGCGGACATCCAGCGGATGCTGGCGTTGTGGGCCGAATGCCGTGCGGCGGCGACCGAAACCGGTCCCTACCTGTTTGGCCGCGTAAGCCTGGCCGATGCATTTTTTGCCCCGGTTGCCGTACGCTTGCGCACTTATCAAGTGGCACTGCCGGAGGTCGATGAGGCCTACGTCCAAACCCTATATCAATGGCCAGCGTTCAAGGCGTGGCAACAAGCTGGCCTGGAGGAAACTACGCGGTGAAACGAGTCCATGTGGCGGCGGCGGTGATCCGCGACGCTGCCGGTAAAATCCTCATTGCCCGACGGGCCGACACCCAACACCAGGGTGGCCTGTGGGAATTTCCTGGCGGCAAGGTCGAGGCCGATGAGTCCGTCGAGACGGCCCTGGCCCGCGAGCTTCATGAGGAACTGGGCATTGTCGTCGACGCTGCCCGGCCGTTGATCAAGGTGCGTCACGATTACCCGGACAAACAGGTGTTGCTGGACGTCTGGGAAGTTTCGGCGTTCAGTGGCGAACCCCATGGCGCCGAAGGTCAACCGTTGGCTTGGGTGACGGCCCGAGACCTGACGAATCATGAGTTTCCAGCGGCCAACCAGCCGTTCGTCGCGGCGGCCCGTTTGCCGGGTGAATACCTGATCACCCCGGAAGGCCTTGAGACGCCAGCCTTGCTGCGCGGCATGCAGAAGGCGATTGCCGGCGGGATCAAGTTGGTCCAGTTGCGTGCGCCCAACGGCTACGACCCGCAATACCGCGATCTGGCGGTGGATGCGGTGGGGTTGTGTGCCGGCAAGGCCCAACTGATGCTCAAGGGACCGTTCGAGTGGCTGGGGGATTTTCCTTCCGCTGGCTGGCACATTACCGCTGCGCAACTGCGCAAGCATGCCTCGGCCGGTCGACCATTAGGCAAGGACCGTTGGCTGGCGGCTTCTTGCCATAACGCCGAGGAACTGTCCCTGGCGCAGCAGATGGATGTGGACTTCGTCACCCTTTCGCCGGTGCAGCCGACCCAGACCCATCCCGATGCGCAGCCGTTGGGCTGGGCGGAGGCGGCGCGGTTGATCGAGGGCTTCAACCGGCCGGTCTATCTGTTGGGCGGGGTAGGGCTTGGCGAGCAGCAAAAAGCCTGGGAGGCCGGGGCGCAGGGTGTGGCGGGGATTCGGGCGTTTTGGCCTGAGGCTTGATTTTGTGGTGTAACCGCTGACGCCATCGCGAGCAGGCTCGCTCCCACAGGGATCTGTTGAGTGGCATCGATAGTGGTCACAACACAACTCCACTGTGGGAGCGAGCCTGCTCGCGAAGACGGCCTGACAGGCGATTACACCTTTCAGATCAGCTTCCAGGCTTGTCCGCCGCCTCCCACAGCACCTCCGCCACCCCTTGCCGCCGGGCTATGACCCGCGCCGCGACGAACAATAAGTCCGACAACCGGTTGATATAGGCCAGCCCCGGCCCGGCCAGCGGTTCCACCGCGTTCAGTTGCTGGCAACGACGTTCGGCGCTGCGGGCCAAGCTGCGACAGACATGGGCTTGCGCGATCAAGGAAGAGCCGCCGGGCAGGATGAAGTTTTCCAGCGGCCCCAGTTCTTCATTCCACAGGTCAATCGCCGCTTCCAGCCGCTCGATTTCCGCCACGTTCAAGGCTTGGTACGCCGGCATCGCGAGCTCACCACCCAGGTCGAACAACCGGTGCTGACACGGCGCCAACACTGCGATGACTTCCTCCAGCGCCGAATGCCGGACGGACTCCTCGGCCAGCCCGGCGAGCAACAAGCCCAACTGGCTGTTCAGTGTGTCCACTTCGCCGATGGCCTCGACCCGTGGATGATCCTTTGCCACGCGGCGACCATCGCCCAACCCGGTTTCACCTTTGTCGCCGGTGCGGGTGTAAATCTTCGACAGGCGAAAGCCCATGCTCAGCGCTCCAGTTGTTTGTTTTCCTGGGCCACCATCGACGTGCCCGCCAGGGGCAGGCGCAGCGTGAAGCAGGTGCCTTGGCCCGGCGCCGACTGCACTTCCATCTGGCCCTTGTGGTTGTTGGTGATGATGAAATATGAGACCGACAGTCCAAGGCCGGTGCCCTGGCCGATCTCCTTGGTGGTAAAGAAGGGTTCGAAGGTGCGCTTGCGCACGTTCTCGCTCATGCCGATGCCGTTGTCCTCGACCTGGATTTCCGCCCACGGCGGATTCAACCGTGTGCGCAGGATAATACGCCCGGGCTCGCTGTCGTCCTGGCGCTGATGAATCGCCTGGGCGGCGTTTTTCAGCAGGTTGAGCAGCACCTGTTCCAGTTCGTTGGCCGTGCCGGGCACCGGCCCCAGGTTCGGGTCGAACTGGCGGATGATCGCCTGGCCCTTGAAGTCGAAGCCGATCGCCAGGTCGAAGTCGTTACCGGCGATTTCCACCGCCTGGTCGATCAGTGCGGGCAGGTCGCAAGGCGCCATTTGCCGGGTGCTGCGCCGGCTGAAACTGAGCATGTGGGTGACGATTTTCGCCGCCCGGGCGCCGGCTTGCTGGATGCCGTCGAGCAACTGCGGAATCTCGCGGCTTTCCAGGTAGCGGTTGACCACCGGCAATTCGATGCCCAACTGCTCGGCCTGTTCGAGGTTCTTTGGCAACTCCGGTGACAGCCGCCGACGGATGTTCTGCACGTTGTGCAGGATGGCGCCCAAGGGGTTGTTGATTTCATGGGCCATGCCCGCCGCGAGGCCACCGACCGAGAGCATTTTTTCCGATTGCACCATCATTTCTTCCAGCGACAGGCGCTGGGTGATGTCATCGATGCGGATCACCACGCCACGCCCGGCGCCGCCCATCAACGGGTAGAAGGTCAGGGCGTAATGCCGGGCTTCGTCGTCCTTGGTCCAGGTGACGCGTTCGATCTTGGCCACCGTGTGTTGCTCGACGGTCTGCTTGAGTTGGGGCAGGTACGGCTTGAGTGGTTCGAAGGCGAGGAAGATCGGCTGGTTCAAGGCCTCGTCCAGGCGCGTGCCGGAGAGGGCGCTGGCTTCCTGGTTCCATTGGGTCACGTAGAGTTGTTCGTCGAGGGCGATCAGCGCCGACGGCATGGAGTCGATGATGCTGTTGAGGTAGTTCTGGAAGCCCGTGAGTTTTTTCTCGATCTTGCTGCGCACCTGGACTTCCAGCTCCAGCTTGCGATTGGTATGGCGGGTTTCTTCCGCCAGGCCCTGGGCCTGGTCGTAGGCGGCCTGGGAGTCGTCCCGCGCGCGCTTGAGTTGCTGTTCCCGGGCTTCGATCCGCGACAGCATGGTATTGAACGCCTCGGCCAGGCTGCCGATTTCATCATGGTTGCCCCGGGCGGCGCGCAGGGCATAGTTTTCCTCGCGGGTAACCTGGCGTGACAGCTCTTCGAGCTGATGGATCGGCTGGGTGATCAAGCGTTTGATCTGCTGGGCAATGACCAGCCACAGCAACACGCTGAAAATCAGGATGCCAAGGCTGGCGGGCAGGGTGCCGGTGTAGAACGCCGTGGGCAATTCGCTGCTGGCCACCAGCAACAGGTGGCCGGGCTCGGTGCCGGGACGGGGCAGGGTAATGACCTTGTTGCTGCGAAATTCACCCGCTTGCCAGGCTTGTATGTTGCGGTAATGGTCCGGCAGCTTGAGCTTTTCGCCCTGTTGCAGCTGTGCCAGGCGCTCGCCCTGGCCGTCGTACAGCGCCGCCGCCCGCAGCGGTGCATAACTGTTGAGCTCGTCGAGCAGGCGTTGGGCACTTTGGGGCGATTGCAGGGCGTCGGAGATCAGGCTCGGATTGGCGATCAGCCGGCCAATGGTCTGCAGGGCCTGGGGCGCCATGCTTTCCTGGGAAATGTAGTAGGCGGCGCTGATAAAGGTCAGGTTGGCCACCAGCAGCACAGTGGTCAACAACACCAACAGGGCGGCCAGCAGTTTCTGGCCGACCGGGAGGTTTTCAAGGCGCTGGCGCAATGGCATCAGACTCGTCGTTAAGAAAGGAACACGAGGGCCAGCGTAGCCGCTGCTCAGTCGCTGGGCAATCCGAGGTTGTTCAAGTGGGCAATCAGCCGCTGGCGCAGTTGTTCCAAGTGCGGCACGGTCAGCTCATGGCGCTGGGCGACCTTGCAGGCGTAACCGAGCAAATAGCTGATTTCGGTACGGCGCCGATTGGCCACATCCTGGTACATCGAGGAGTAATTGGCGGCCGTGGCCTGGATCACCCGCTCGACTTCCGGCTGCAGATCCTCGGCTGCCGCGGGCTGGCCGCAGCGTTCGAGCAAATCCGTGAGTTCCGCGCACAGGGTCGCCACTTCGCAGCGGTGTTCCTGCAGGCCGCCGTTCTTGCAGTGATGCAGCACGGTCAGCGGGTTGATTGCGCAATTGAGCGCCAGTTTGCGCCAGAGGCGGGTGAGGATCTCGGCGCTCCATTCGTGGGGGATGCCAGCGGCGGCCAGGTCGTCCAGCCAGAACGGTGCCACCGGGTGAGCCGGGTCGCCCAACCAGGTGTAGCCATGGCCGGCGAACACCACGCGCCAGTCACCGTCGCGGAACGCGCCTTCGGTGCTGGAGGCGCTGATGCAACGGGCCTGGGGCACGCAATTGGCCACCGCGTCCTGGCTGCCGAGGCCGTTCTGCAACAGGATCAGCTCCGATTCGGCGCCCAGGCGATGGGCCACCGACGTCACCGCCGCCTCCGCGTCGTAGGCCTTGCAGGCCAGCAGCAGGCGCTTGATCGGCTCCGGGCTGTCTGCCGTTTCGCCCGGCACCGGGTAGCACTGCGCCTGGCCCTGTTCCACCAGTGTCAGGCCCCCGACGCTGCGGTAGGCCTGCAAGCGCGCTTCGTTGCGCAGCACCAGCCGCACCGGCAACCCGGCCCGGGCCAGGCGCGTGGCCCACAACGTGCCGAGACTGCCGGCCCCGAGAACATGCCAGGTGGTCGACATCAGTTTTTTACTCGGATTGGCGCAGGCATCGGAGGGCTCGCAGTGTCGGCAGGAAAAGAGCCGTTATAATGAGCCCGATTTTAACCACAAGCCAAGCGCGCGCCGTTGATACTGGCGCGCCTTTTTATTTGGAGAACACTACATGCCGTCATTCGACGTGGTATCCGAACTGGACAAACACGAAGTCACCAACGCGGTTGAAAACGCCGTCAAGGAACTCGACCGTCGTTATGACCTCAAGGGCAAGGGCAGTTTCGAGTTCAAGGAAAAAGACCTGACCGTGAACCTGACCGCCGAGGCCGACTTCCAGCTCGAGGCGATGATCGAGATCCTCAAGCTGGCCCTGGTCAAGCGCAAGATCGATGTGCAGTGCCTTGAGGTCAAGGACGCCTATGCCTCGGGCAAGCTGATGAAGCAGGAAGCCGTGCTCAAGGAAGGCATCGACAAGGAGCTGGCGAAGAAGATCGTCGCTCATATCAAGGACGCCAAGCTCAAGGTGCAAGCCGCCATCCAGGGCGAGCAGGTGCGGGTCACCGGCAAGAAGCGTGACGACTTGCAGGAAGCCATTGCGGCACTGCGCGCCAAGGCATTCGACATGCCCCTGCAATTCAATAATTTCCGCGACTGATTTCGGATTTTCGCGGTTACCGTGGCGAGGGAGCTTGCTCCCGCTTGGGTGCGCAGCACCCATCAATAGGGCCGCTACGCAGCCCAGCGGGAGCAAGCGCCCTCGCCACACAATGCCGCGTGCAACAGGAATAAGGAGAGTTAGATGGACTTGAACGCTGAAGTGGACAACCTGGTCAAGGCTTCCCAGACCTGGATTCCCATGATCATGGAATACGGCAGCCGCGTGCTGCTGGCCGTCCTCACCCTGGCCATCGGCTGGTGGCTGATCAACAAAGTGACGCAGAAACTGGGTGCTTTGCTGGCCCTGCGTAACG
The DNA here is from genome assembly GCF_023701885.1 of Pseudomonas sp. CG7. Lineage (NCBI taxonomy): Bacteria > Pseudomonadati > Pseudomonadota > Gammaproteobacteria > Pseudomonadales > Pseudomonadaceae > Pseudomonas > Pseudomonas sp. CG7. The sequence goes on from NZ_JABAEE010000028.1 coordinate 28,484, forward strand.
CCGACCTGGCACTGCAGGGGTTTATCAGCACCCTGGCCAACATCATTCTGAAGATATTGCTGATCGTCAGCGTCGCTTCGATGATCGGTGTGGAAACCACTTCGTTCGTCGCCGCCATCGGTGCCGCCGGCCTGGCGATTGGCCTGGCCTTGCAAGGCAGCCTGGCGAACTTCGCCGGTGGCGTGCTGATCCTGCTGTTCCGTCCGTTCCGCATCGGTGACTGGATCGAAGCCCAGGGCGTGGCTGGTACGGTCGACAGCATCCAGATCTTCCACACGGTGTTGCGCACCGGTGACAACAAGACTGTCATCGTGCCCAACGGTAATCTCTCCAACGGCATCATCACCAACACCAACCGCCAGCCGACCCGCAAGGTCGTATTCGATGTCGGTGTGGATTACCAGGCCGACCTGCAAAAGGCCCGGGAAGTGTTGCTTGAGTTGGCCAAGGATGAACGCGTGCTGGCGGATCCGGCACCTGAAGCAGTGATTTCCACCTTGGGCGACAGTGCGATCACGGTGTCGTTGCGTATCTGGGTCAAGACCGCGGACTATTGGAGCGTGATGTTCATGCTCAATGAGCTGGCACGGGATCGCTTGAAGGACGCGGGCATTGATATTCCGTTTCCACAACGAGTGATTCGGGTGGTTCAGGAAGGGCCGGCGCAATAACGACTTGAATATAACCTGGCACTGGAGTCAGGTTATGTTTAGTTAGCTTGCTATTTAAGAAGTTGTGCTAGAGCTGACATTGCAAAGGACATAAAAAAACCGCTCACCTGATCAGGTGAGCGGTTTTTTGTTTGTTGCGGGTGAAGCTATCGAACTAGCACTGAATTACAAGATGCTCAGTGGGTATTCGACGATTACGCGGAAGTCGTTGTTGTCTCGGTTGCCACTGGCGGTGGTGTAAGAGGTGTTGGTGCGGTAGAAAGCGCTACGAACACGGAACGACAGGTCTTTGGCTGGACCGCTTTGCAGAACGTACTTGGTTTCGAAGTCCCATTCGTGCTCTTTTGCTTCGCCATCAGCGGTGGAAATGTTGTCACCGGTAACGTAACGAGTCATGAAGCTCAGGCCAGGAACGCCGTAGGTTTTCATGTTCAGGTCGTAGCGAGCCTGCCAGGAACGCTCGTCCTGACCGTTGAAGTCGGAGTACTGGATGGAGTTGGCGAGGAAAATGGTACCGCCGCCGTCAACGCCGTACACGTAGCCGGTATCACCGGTGGAGCGCTGGTGAGCCAGGGTGAACTTGTGGGCACCGATGGCATAGGCTGCTGCGAGGGACCAGATGCGGTTGTCAACGTCGCCGCTGAGCTTCTGGCCTTGGTCCTGGCTGTCATAACCGTTGAAGTCGAAGTTCAGGGACTGATCTTCGTTGATCGGCAGGGTGTAGTTCAGGTTCAGGTATTTCTTTTTGTAGTGGTCTTCAACATCGGAAGCCGCTACGCCACCGACGAAATTGTCGGTGAACTGGTAGGTCGCGCCAACGATGTCAGCGGATTTCAGGCCAAGGCCGTCATCACCCATGCCAGTTTGCGAGCTGATGGCGTTGAAACGACCTGCGGTCAGCTCCAAGCCTTTGATTTCTTTACTGGTGATCAGGGTACCAGTGGCACCTTCCGGCAGCAGACGGCTGTCGTCAGTGGAGAAGACCGGGCTGGTAGTGAACTGGTTACCGTATTTCAGGACGGTGTCGGACAGGCGGAATTTAACCGCGCCACCCACTTTAGATTGTGTGTCTTCCAGGTTGCCGTCGCTGTCACTAGCGAACAGACCGTTACCGGCACGACCGCTGCCGCCATCGATGCGAACGGTGCCAAATGCGAAGCCGTCAACGCCTACACCAACGGTGCCTTGAGTGAAGCCCGACTCGTAAATGGCACGAGCGGCAACACCAGACTCTTCACGATAACTTTGACGAGTGTTTAGTTCGTTCTTGAAATCACGGTTCATGTACAGCGCACGGGTCAGAACAGTCAAGCTCTGATCTTCGATAAAACCCTTGGATTCCTCTTGGGAGGACGCCATTGCGAACTGCGAGGTACCGGCCGATACAGCCAGTGCGATCATGCTCCACTTCATCACGCGCATCGTGATTTGCTCCTTTGGTTTTTAGAAGAGTACTGCCGTCCCACCTGTTTTTTTATCTGGGCGGCTCTTTCTTTTTGTGTCGGCGCAAACTTATATCACGTCGACATTCTTTGGCGATACTTGCCCATTCAACCTTTCAGCTTCTTTACGACCCTGTCGCCAATGGCTCGATCCATGTCGCATTTCAGCTGTTCCGACGCAACCGTATTCACAACTTTTATGTTGTTTTCTTTTTTCGGCGTCGGTGTAAAGAGTCCGTCATTACCGCGTTTGAAGCTCCTGTGGGCAGCCTTGCCACTTTAATTTGTATGTCGGCAGGTTCTCGCTTCCGGCGAGACCTTTGGACAGTGCGGGTATGAATGCAACAAGCATGCTCAAACCCGGATTTCGTTTACATTTTTTTCACATTTCAGCGGTTGACGCGGTGAAACCTCATGAAACCGGGCTCCAAAGGCCTTGTTTTAAATAGGGTTGACTCGTGTGTAGCTCTCGTGTTTGACACCGACAAACGTGGCAAGACAACCAAAAATGTTACCGGTTCACCCTACCCAGTGAGTAAATCACGGATGCTTTGTGCACTGAGGGTAGACGCACTGTGCTGTTTTGGTGCAAAAAATTTTCAGGTTGTACGAAAATCTTACAGCGTCGAGGCTTTACCTGGGCCCTGGCACGGTCCTTTCAGGGTATTGCCGTACCGCTTGCGCTGTGTTGGTGCGACCGCTTGCACAAGTTGATGCTCGCGGGATGAAAAATCCTTCGAAGCAATGAGCATCGGGACGCTACGCAGTGATCGATCCGGCGTTCGCGGGTATGCTGCGCATCTGTGTCCGATGCAGGCCTGCGGGTCGCTGAGCCGGGCAGAATCGATAACGAGGAGTACGCACGGTGTTTGCCTTAGATCCACGACTGCAACAAGACACATTGCCCATCGGCGATTTCCCGTTGTGCCGGTTGCTCTTGTCCAATGATTCCAATTACCCGTGGTTCATTCTCGTGCCGCGGCGAGAAAATATCAGCGAATTGTTTCAGTTGGATGACATTGATCAATTGCAGCTGTGGAAAGAAACCGCGGCGCTGGCCGAAACCCTCAAGGATTCGTTCGATGCCGACAAGATGAACGTTGCAACCTTGGGTAACGTCGTCAGTCAATTGCACATGCATGTCATCGTGCGCAAGCGCGATGATGCCGCCTGGCCGGCGCCGGTCTGGGGCAAGCACCCGGCCCGGCCTTATAATGCAGGGCAGGTCGCGGGCATTCGTGAACGGGTGCGGGTGGCCCTGGCCGATGATTTCAAGTTTCTGGAGGGCTGAACCATGAACCTTGAAGAACGCGTAACCGATCTGGAAAGCCGCCTGGCGTTTCAGGATGACACCATCCAGGCATTGAATGATGTGTTGGTGGCGCAGCAACGGGTGGTCGAGCGTCTGCAGCTGCAGATGGCGGCGTTGCTCAAGCGCCAGGAAGAAATGGCCGGGCAATTCGAGTCGTTCGAAGAAGAGGCACCACCGCCTCACTACTGACGTGGCCCGATTGACGGGCAATAAAAAACCGCGAGCAGCCAGGCTGCATCGCGGTTTTTTTACGCTTGGATCAGCGGCGCGGCAGCGCGGCGATCACGTCTTCGGCCTGCAGCCCCTTGTCGCGATTCATCACGGAGAATTCCACACGCTGGCCTTCCACCAGGACACGATGGCCTTCGCCGCGAATGGCCCGGAAATGCACGAAAATATCATCGCCGGAGTCGCGGGAGATGAAGCCGAACCCTTTGGACGTGTTGAACCACTTCACCGTGCCGGTATCGCGGTTGGACATGTCGTAGTTCTCCGCAGCGGCGGCCGGCGACGACTTCTTGTAGAAGCTGACGGCCAGGTGCAGTGCCACGGCGAACAGTGCCGCGCCCAGGCTGAACAGAATGGCCGGTTGCCCGCCGATTTCCGGCATGGGCGCCAGCAGGGCCAGGGTTTGCAAGGCAACGGCCAGCACCAGCAGGACGCTGACCAGGTTTTGCAGTTGATGACGTGGACCTTTGTTCCAGTAAGGGATGACGGGCGCAAGGGTCAGGTTGAGCAGGCCGAAAAAGGCCAGGTACAGTGCATCGGGGTGTTGCAGGTAAGGTGTGGCTTCGGAACCCAGGCTAGGGATGAAGGACAGCAGCAGGGCAGCTGCGCCCATTAGCAAGTGGACGATTTTCAACATTTTGATTGGCTCACGGTTAAGACAGATCACAAGGAAGAGCGGGTCGGGCACGGTTCGCTTCGAAACAATGAGAGGCGTTGGACACGTACCCGAACCAGCCTATGCGCTACGCCCGGGAAAATAAGCGTAGCGACACACTGCCTATTTAACAGCAAAGCTGGGGCCTTCTCAAACCTGTTACGGGCGTGCGTCGCGCTGTTCGTCGGCCAGAAAAGGCTTGCGGCTGCTTGAAGGTGTCAGGCAAGCGGCGGTGAATTTTCCAGGGTATCGGAACCGCCGGCGGTCCTGGCTTGTCGGTTCTGGAGGGCTGGCGATCTGTCGCAGGCCGTGGGCGGCCAAAACCACTAGAGTGGGTAGGGCTGTTGTCGAATTCATCACTTTCAGGAGATCAACCCCCATGGCAATTGATATCGGTATCAGTGAAGAAGACCGCAAGTCCATCGTCGACGGGCTTTCGCGCCTGCTGTCGGACACTTATGTGCTGTATCTCAAGACCCACAATTTCCACTGGAATGTCACAGGGCCGATGTTTCGGACTCTGCACTTGATGTTCGAGGAGCAATACAACGAGCTGGCCCTGGCGGTGGACCTGATCGCCGAGCGAATCCGCGCCCTTGGCTTCCCGGCCCCGGGCGCCTACTCGGTGTATGCGCGCCTGTCTTCTATTAAGGAAGAGGAAGGCGTGCCTGCCGCCGAAGACATGATCCGACAACTGGTCGAGGGTCAGGAGGCGGTGACGCGTACGGCCCGTGGCATCTTTCCTTTATTGGACAAGGTCAGCGACGAGCCCACCGCTGACCTGCTGACCCAGCGCATGCAGGTCCACGAAAAGACCGCGTGGATGCTGCGCGCGCTACTCGAAGGCCAATAAGCCCAGACGGGGATGACGTGGGGTGGGGCTTATTGCCTGCACGTGCCGTGTAGGACGACGTAATTCGTCGCCGGCCTGCTGTTGGCTTGTCCTACGCCCATGGTCATAAAGTCATCTGGAACTGGCGGTGCCGTTGAGCTTCCATAGAGCCACGGATGGGTTGTTCCAACCCAGAGGCTCGTATGGCAAAGGAGTGTCAACGGTATGATTCAAGGAAAAGAACCCGGAGAAGGGGGGCGAGGGCGGTTCCAGCCCATCAGCGTCGACCCGTTCGTCCGGGGGTTCGATATGCAGCTGGCCCGGCCCCTGGCCCGATCCATTCGCTTGAACGGGTTCGCCACCTGTCTGCGGCTGGAGCAGGTTTATTGGGATATCCTCGGCGACATGGCCGAGCTCAACCGCTGCTCCATCAGCACGTTGCTGTCCCATGTGGACAGGGAAGTGCACCTGCGTCACGGCGGGGTGCGCAATTTCAGCGGGTTGGTGCGCGTGGTCTGTGTGGTGCACAGCTTGAAAGAGGCGGGAATGGATCATCGTGTGGTCTAGCCCCGTCAATGGTTGCGAGCGCGGTGTCCCCCAGGGGAATGAGTTCATTCGTGGCGAGGGAGCTTGCTCCCGCTGGGCTGCGCAGCAGCCCTCCTTGTGAGCGCTTCGCACTCAAGCGGGAGCAAGCTCCCTCGCCACAATGAGTCGCGCAAGCCTTGAATGAACAAAAGGATCGGCAATGACTGTGCGGTCTTACGGCTGCACAGGCCGCATTTAATGGATATAATCCCGCTCTTTGCCGCAAAGCCTGCCTTTGCGCGTGTAACCTGATCGCCGAGACAACCCCATGCCGATGTACGACTACCAATGTGCTTCCTGTGGTCATCAGATGGAAGCCATTCAAAAGATCAGCGCTGCACCGCTGGTCGATTGCCCTGCCTGCCAGGCGCCGGAACTGAAAAAGATGCTCTCCATGCCTGGTTTCCGCCTTGGCGGCACGGGCTGGTATGAAACCGACTTCAAGACCGGCGCCAAGAAAAACCTGGCCGGTGGCGACAAAGCTGCTTGAGTTGAATACGCGCGAGTTCTTGCACGGGCAGGGCCTCCAACCGAATGTCGAATTACGAGAAGTGAAACCACTACCATGATGCGCAGCCAGTATTGCGGCCAACTGAACGAAAGCCTGGAAGGTCAGGAAGTTACTCTTTGCGGATGGGTCCATCGTCGCCGTGACCATGGCGGGGTGATTTTCCTCGACATCCGTGATCGTGAAGGCCTGGCCCAGGTGGTGTTCGATCCGGATCGCGCTGAAACCTTCGCCACCGCCGACCGCGTGCGCAGCGAATACGTCGTCAAGATCACCGGCAAGGTGCGCTTGCGCCCGGCTGGCGCCGGCAACGCCAACATGGCGTCGGGCTTGATCGAAGTGCTGGGCTACGAGCTGGAAGTGCTCAACGAATCGGAAACCCCGCCGTTCCCACTCAACGAATACTCCGACGTCGGCGAGGAAACCCGCCTGCGCTACCGCTTCATCGACCTGCGTCGCCCGGAAATGGCCGAGAAGCTGCGCCTGCGTTCGCGCATGACCACCAGCATTCGTCGTTACCTGGACGAGAACGGCTTCCTCGACGTCGAGACGCCGATCCTGACCCGCGCCACGCCGGAAGGCGCCCGCGACTACCTGGTGCCGAGCCGTACCCACCCCGGCAGCTTCTTCGCCTTGCCGCAATCGCCACAGTTGTTCAAGCAACTGCTGATGGTGGCCGGGTTCGATCGCTACTACCAGATCGCCAAGTGCTTCCGCGACGAAGACCTGCGTGCCGACCGTCAGCCTGAGTTCACTCAGATCGACATCGAGACCAGCTTCCTCGACGAAAAAGACATCATGGGCCTGACCGAAGGCATGATCCGCAACCTGTTCAAGGAAGTGCTGGGTCTGGAATTCGGCGAGTTCCCGCACATGACCTTCGAAGAGGCCATGCGCCGCTACGGTTCCGACAAGCCGGACCTGCGTAACCCGCTGGAACTGGTGGACGTGGCCGACCAGCTCAAGGACGTCGATTTCAAAGTGAACAGCGGCCCGGCCAACGACCCGAAATGCCGTATCGCGGCCCTGCGTGTTCCAGGCGGCGCCAGCATGCCGCGCAAGCAGATCGACGACTACACCAAGTTCGTCGGCATCTACGGTGCCAAGGGCCTGGCGTACATCAAGGTCAACGAGCGCGCCGCCGGTGTCGATGGCTTGCAATCGCCGATCGTGAAGAACATTCCTGAAGCCAACCTCAATGTGATCCTCGATCGCGTCGGTGCGGTTGACGGCGACATCGTGTTCTTTGGTGCCGACAAGGCCAAGATCGTCAGCGAAGCCCTGGGCGCGCTGCGCATCAAGCTCGGCCACGACCTGAAGCTGCTGACCTGCGAGTGGGCGCCGATGTGGGTCGTCGACTTCCCGATGTTCGAAGAAAACGACGACGGCAGCTTCTCCGCGCTGCACCACCCGTTCACCGCGCCGAAGTGCTCGCCTGAAGAATTGGAGGCCAACCCGGCCACCGCTCTGTCGCGCGCCTACGACATGGTCCTGAACGGCACCGAGCTGGGTGGCGGTTCGATCCGTATCCATCGCAAGGAAATGCAGCAGGCCGTGTTCCGCCTGCTGGGCATCAACGAAGCCGAGCAGGAAGAGAAGTTCGGTTTCCTGCTCGACGCCCTGAAGTACGGTGCACCGCCCCACGGTGGCCTGGCCTTCGGCCTGGACCGCCTGGTGATGCTGATGACTGGCGCCCAGTCGATCCGTGAAGTGATCGCGTTCCCGAAAACCCAGAGCGCGGCCGATGTCATGACCCAGGCGCCGGGCGTAGTGGACGCCAAGGCGCTTCGCGAGTTGCACATCCGTCTGCGTGAACAGCCTAAGGCTGAGTAAGGCTGGCACCTGAGAGGGCGCATCTTCGGATGCGCCTTTTCATTGGCGTCGATATTTCTGATTGTCGGCCACTGCGCACGCGCAGGGCGGGCAATGTTCCAAAGAGAAACGGAGCGAGTTATGGCAGGTCATTCCAAGTGGGCGAACATCAAGCACCGCAAAGAACGTCAGGATGCCAAGAGAGGCAAGATCTTCACCAAGTGGATCCGTGAGCTGACGGTCGCGGCCCGCCAGGGTGGCGGCGATCCGGGTTCCAACCCGCGCCTGCGCCTGGCCCTGGACAAGGCCTTGGGTGCCAACATGAGCCGCGACATCATCGACCGGGCCGTCGCCCGTGGCGCGGGTGCGACCGAGGCCGACAACGTTGAAGAACTGACCTATGAAGGTTATGGCCCGGGGGGTGTGGCGGTGATGGTCGAATGCATGACCGACAACCGCAACCGTACCGCTGCCGCCGTGCGTCACGCCTTCAGCAAATGCGGTGGCAACCTCGGCACGGACGGCTCGGTGGCCTATCTGTTCGAGCGCAAGGGGCAGATCAGCTTCGCCCCGGGCCTCGATGAAGATGCCCTGACGGAGGCGGCCCTGGAGGCCGACGCCGATGACGTGGTCAGCCATGAAGACGGCTCGTTCGACGTGTTTACGTCGTTCTCCAGCTTCTATGCCGTGCGCAACGCCCTGGAGGCGGCCGGTTTCAAGCCTGCCGACGCGGAAATCGTCATGCAGCCGACCACCAGTGCCGAACTGGACCTGGAAGGGGCCGAAAAGGTGCTCAAGCTGATCGACATGCTGGAAGACCTGGATGACGTGCAGAACGTTTATTCCAACGCTGATATTCCGGAGTCGGTGGCTGAACAGCTGGGTTGAGAAAACCTGTTCAAACATTGACGATTGCCATTGATCAATTTGTGGGAGCGAGCTTGCTCGCGATAGTGGTACATCAGTCAACACTGCGTTTGCTGATCCGACGCCATCGCGAGCAAGCTCGCTCCCACAGGGTCGCAAAGCTCCTCTTTAAGCCGCAGGCGTTATGACTTTAATCCTTGGTATCGACCCTGGTTCGCGCATCACCGGCTACGGTGTGGTTCGCGATACCGGGCGCGGCTGCGTGTATGTCGCCTCTGGTTGCATCCGCACCGGGGCGGGTGAGCTGCACGAGCGCTTGCAGATCGTTTATCGCGGCGTACGCGAAGTCATCCAGACCTACGGCCCGGTGACCATGGGCATCGAGCGGGTCTTCATGGCGCGCAACGCCGATTCGGCCCTGAAGCTGGGGCAGGCCCGGGGTGCGGCCATCGTGGCGGGCGCCGAGGAGAACCTGGAGATCGCCGAATACACCGCGACCCAGGTCAAGCAGGCGGTCGTCGGCACGGGAGCGGCGAACAAGGAGCAGGTGCAAATGATGGTGATGCACTTGTTGAAACTGGTCAGCAAGCCACAGATCGACGCCTCCGACGCCCTGGCCATCGCCATTTGCCATGCCCACACCCGCTCCAGTCTGTTGCCCCATGGCCTGGGAACCGCACGCAGTCGTGGCGGACGCCTGCGTCTCTGATAGCATCAGCGCTTCATTCATGAACCCGAGCCCGTTGCGCCTGTATCGTCGGCCTTAATGCTCGTGTTGTTACTCGCCAGCCTGGGGCTGGCCAACGCCCAAGGATCTGAAACGTGATTGGACGCTTGCGCGGCACCCTGGCTGAAAAACAGCCGCCGCACCTGATTCTGGATGTAAACGGCCTGGGCTATGAGCTGGAAGTGCCCATGACCACGCTGTATCGCTTGCCGTCGGTCGGCGAGCCGCTGACCCTGCACACCCATTTGGTCGTGCGCGAGGATGCGCAGTTACTCTATGGTTTCGTCGGCAAGCGCGAGCGGGACTTTTTCCGCGAGCTGATCCGTCTCAATGGCGTCGGTCCGAAACTGGCCCTGGCCTTGATGTCGAGCCTGGAAGTCGACGAACTGGTGCGTTGCGTGCAGTCCCAGGACACCTCGGCCCTGACCAAGGTGCCGGGGGTGGGCAAGAAAACCGCCGAGCGCCTGCTGGTCGAGCTCAAGGACCGCTTCAAGGCCTGGGAGGCGGTGCCGGCCATGTTCGCCCTGGTGCCGCACCAGCCGGATGCGCCGGTGCCAGCGGTCAGCGCCGAAAACGATGCGGTCACCGCGCTGATCTCCCTGGGCTACAAGCCTCAGGAAGCCAGCAAGGCGATTTCCGCCATCAAGGAAAAAGGCCTGAGCACTGAAGACATGATTCGCCGTGCCCTGAAGGGAATGATTTAAGTGATTGAAGCTGACCGTCTGATCGCCGCCACGGGCGCGCCCCGTGACCGCGAGGAAATCCAGGATCGCGCGATGCGTCCTGTCCGCCTGGCCGACTACATCGGCCAGCCGACCGTGCGCGAGCAGATGGAGCTGTTCATCCAGGCCGCCCGTGGGCGCAGCGAATCGCTGGACCACACCTTGATCTTCGGCCCGCCGGGCCTGGGCAAGACCACCCTGGCCAATATCATTGCCCAGGAAATGGGCGTCTCGATCAAGAGCACATCGGGGCCGGTGCTCGAACGGCCGGGCGACCTGGCGGCGCTGTTGACCAACCTTGAGCCTCATGACGTGTTGTTCATCGACGAAATCCATCGGCTGTCGCCGATCGTCGAAGAAGTGCTGTACCCGGCCATGGAAGACTTCCAGCTCGACATCATGATCGGCGAAGGGCCGGCGGCGCGCTCCATCAAGCTCGACCTGCCGCCGTTCACCCTGGTGGGCGCCACCACCCGCGCCGGCATGCTGACCAACCCGCTGCGGGACCGTTTCGGTATCGTCCAGCGCCTGGAGTTCTATAACAACGCCGACCTGGCGACGATCGTCAGCCGCTCGGCGGGCATCCTCGGGTTGCCACTGGACCCCGCCGGGGCCTATGAAATTGCCCGGCGTGCCCGGGGTACGCCGCGCATCGCCGCCCGCCTGCTGCGTCGGGGGCGGGATTTTGCCGAAGTCCGGGCCAAGGGCCACATCACCAAGCCGATTGCCGACCTGGCGTTGAACCTGCTGGACATCGACGAGCGGGGTTTCGACCACCAGGACCGGCGCCTGCTGCTGACCATGATCGAGAAGTTTGACGGTGGCCCGGTGGGCGTGGCCAGCCTGGCGGCGGCCATCAGCGAAGAACGCCACACCATTGAGGATGTGTTGGAGCCTTACCTGATCCAGCAGGGCTACATCATGCGCACCCCACGCGGGCGCGTGGTGACCCGCCATGCCTACCTGCATTTTGGCTTAAACATCCCGACACGAATGGGCGAGATGCCGGTGGTAGACGAATTCCTCGATGCCGTGGACGATTGAACGAGCTCCGAATGCCGACTTTTTTCCAGTTCGTGCTGTCCCAGACGACGCCTGGAGCGTCAATGCGTTCGAGAATGAAAAAACAGTTGCCTGGCCGATTGGCAACCTGAGGAGTAAGCACTAGAGTATGCGCGCGCAAAACGGGCTGGAGTCGTTCGCACATCGCTGTCGCGTTTATTACGAGGACACCGATGCTGGCGGCATCGTCTACTACGTCAATTACCTCAAGTTTATGGAACGGGCTCGAACCGAACGGCTGCGGGAACTGGGTTTTGCCCAATCCGCGCTGGCAGGGGAGGACCTGTTATTCGTCGTGCATTCCAGCGAAGCGCGCTACCACGCGCCGGCGCGACTGGACGACGAACTGGTGGTAAGTGCCGATGTCATCGAATTGAACCGTGTCAGCCTGCGCTTCAAGCAGCAGGTCAGGCGGGCTACGGATAACGTGCTGCTCTGCGAAGGGCAGTTTTTGGTGGCCTGTGTGCGCACCCATAGTTTGAAACCCCGGGCCATTCCCGAAGCTCTACGCGCGGCCTTTGCCGGCGTGAGCGGCGCGGGTACACACTCAGAGCAGGAGATAAAGCGTGGAAGCTAACGTCGTCGACCATTCCTCCATGTGGAGCCTGGTCAGCAATGCCAGCGTCGTGGTGCAACTGGTAATGCTGACCCTGGTAGCCGCATCGGTGACCTCATGGATCATGATCTTTCAGCGCAGCAACATGCTGCGCGCCGGTCGCCGTGCCCTGGAGAGCTTCGAAGAGCGCTTCTGGTCCGGCATCGACCTGTCCAAGCTGTATCGCCAGGCCGGCAGCAACCCGGACCCGGATTCGGGCGTCGAGCAGATCTTCCGTGCCGGCTTCAAGGAATTCTCCCGCCTGCGCCAGCAGCCCGGTGTGGATCCTGAAGCGGTCATGGAAGGCGTGGCCCGTGCCATGCGCGTCGCCATCTCCCGCGAAGAAGAGAAACTCGAACAGGGCCTGCCGTTCCTGGCGACCGTTGGTTCGGTCAGCCCGTACATCGGCCTGTTCGGTACCGTGTGGGGGATCATGAATTCCTTCCGTGGCCTGGCATCCGCCCAGCAAGCGACCCTGGCCACCGTGGCCCCAGGTATTGCCGAGGCACTGATCGCCACCGCCATCGGCCTGTTCGCGGCGATCCCGGCCGTTATCGCCTACAACCGCTTCGCTGCCCGCAGCGAAACGCTGACCAGCCGTTACTACACCTTCGCCGATGAGTTCCAGGCGATCCTGCACCGCAAAGTGCACACCAGCGAAGAATAAGCAGGTATTTCCCAATGGCTTTAATCGCTCGAGCCCGAAAAAAGCGCAAGCCGGTTGCCGAGATGAACGTGGTGCCCTACATCGACGTGATGTTGGTGCTGCTGGTCATCTTCATGGTGACCGCGCCCATGCTCAATCAGGGCGTGAAGGTCGATCTGCCCAAGGTTTCCAGCGAAGCCTTGCCGCAGGACAACAACACCCAGGTACTGACCATTTCGATCAAGGCTGACAAGACCTATTACTGGAACCTTGGCAGCGAAGTGGATACCGAGAAGCAGCAGGACCGGGCCATGACCTTGCCGCAGATGACCGACGCGGTGACCAAGATCATCAACGCCGGTAACGGCAACGGCAAGCGTACCCAGGTCTTCATTCGCGGCGACAAGACTGTCGACTACGGTGCCGTGATGGGCGCCATGGGCGGGCTGCAGAAAGCCGGGGTCGGTAATGTTGGCTTGATCACCGAGGCCCCCTGATGCAGCAACAGCGAGAGCCGTCCGCCTCGGAAAGCTACTTCTGGCCCAGTGTCCTGGCCATCGGCCTGCATGTGCTGGTGTTCGGCATGCTGTTCGTCAGCTTTGCCATGACCCCGGAGCTGCCGCCGGCCAAGCCGATCGTGCAGGCGACGTTGTACCAGCTCAAGTCGAAAAGCCAGGCCACTACGCAGACCAACCAGAAGCTTGCCGGTGAGGCGAAGAAATCCGCCGCGCGCCAGACCGAAGTCGAGCAGATGGAACAGAAGAAGGTCGAACAGGAAGCGATAACGGCCGCGGCACAAAAGAAAGAGGAAGCGGCTCAAAAGGCCGAGGAAGCCAAGAAGGCCGATGAGGCGAAGAAAGCGGACGAGGCGAAAAAGGCTGACGAAGCCAAGAAAGCCGACGAAGCGAAGAAAACCGCCGAGGCCAAAAAGGCAGAAGAGAAACAATTGGCTGATATAGCCAAGAAGAAAGCCGAAGAAGAAGCCAAGAAAGCCGCTGAAGAAGAGGCTAAGAAAGCGGCCGCTGAAGAAGCGAAGAAAAAGATCGTCGAGGACGCCAAGAAAAAAGCGGCCGAAGATGCCAAGAAGAAAGCTGAAGCTGAAGAGGCGAAAAAGAAAGTCGCCGAAGACGCGAAGAAGAAAGCCGCCGCCGACGCCGCCAAGAAAAAGGCCCAGGACGCAGCGCGTAAATCCGCCGAAGACAAAAAGGCCCAGGCCTTGGCAGATTTGCTTTCCGACACGCCGGAGCGCCAGCAGGCCTTGGTCGATGAGCAGGGCGATGAAGTCGCCGGCAGCTACGATGATCTGATTCGCGCCCGAGCGGCGGAAGGCTGGGCTCGTCCGCCTTCGGCGCGCAAAGGCATGACGGTAGTATTGCAAATCGGCATGTTGCCCGACGGTACGGTTACCTCGGTCAGCGGCGCCAAGTCCAGTGGTGACGGTCCGTTCGACGCTTCGGCGGTCGCAGCGGTCAAGAACATTGGGCGTTTGACGGAAATGCAAGGAATGAAGCCGAGCGACTTTGCTCCCTATCGTTCATTCAAGATGACATTCACACCTGAGGATCTAGCCTTGTGAGAAACCTTCTTCGATCAATGCTGGTCGTTATCTGCTGCCTGGCAGGGATAGCGGTAGCAGAGGAAAAGAACATCCTGGTCACCAGCGGCAGCGACCGGGCCACCCCGATCGCCGTCGTACCGTTCGGCTGGCAGGGCGGTAGCGTCCTGCCGGACGACATGGCGGAAATCATCGGCAACGACCTGCGCAACTCGGGTTACTACGCGCCGATTCCGAAGCAGAACATGATCAGCCTGCCAACCCAGGCCAGCGAAGTCATCTACCGTGACTGGAAGGCCCTGGGCGCCCAGTACATCATGGTCGGCAGCATCGTTCCGGCCGGCGGTCGCCTGCAGGTGCAGTACGCCCTGTTCAACGTCGCCACCGAGCAGCAAGTGCTGACCGGCAGCGTGTCGGGCAGCGTCGACCAGTTGCGCGACATGTCGCACTACATCGCCGACCAGTCGTTCGAAAAACTCACCGGCATCAAGGGCGCGTTCTCCACGCGCATGCTCTATGTGACGGCCGAGCGCTTCTCCGAGAACAACACCCGCTACACCCTGCAGCGTTCCGACTACGACGGCGCGCGTGCGGTGACCCTGCTGCAATCGCGCGAGCCGATCCTGTCGCCGCGCTTCGCCCCCGATGGCAAGCGCATCGCCTATGTCTCGTTCGAGCAGAAGCGTCCGCGCATTTTCGTGCAGCACATCGACACCGGTCGTCGTGAGCAGATCACCAACTTCGAAGGCCTGAACGGTGCGCCAGCCTGGTCGCCGGACGGTTCGCGCCTGGCGTTCGTGCTGTCCAAGGACGGTAACCCGGACGTCTACGTGATGAACCTGGCTTCGCGTTCGATCTCCCGCGTCACCAACGGCCCGGGCATCAACACCGAACCGTTCTGGGGCAAGGATGGCTCGACCATCTACTTCACCTCCGACCGCGGCGGCAAGCCACAGATCTACAAGACCAGTGCCGGTGGCGGCGGTGCCGAACGCGTAACCTTCGTCGGTAACTACAACGCCAACCCTAAACTGTCGGCTGACGAAAAGACCCTGGTGATGATCCATCGCCAGGATGGTTTCACCAATTTCAAGGTGGCGGCCCAGGATTTGCAGCGCGGTAGCGTAAAAATCCTCACTGATAGCACTCTGGACGAGTCACCTACTGTTGCGCCCAACGGCACCATGGTAATCTACGCCACCCGCCAGCAGGGCCGGGGAGTCTTGATGCTCGTGTCCATTAATGGACGCGTGAGGCTCCCGCTTCCTACCGCTCAAGGCGAAGTCAGAGAACCGTCCTGGTCCCCTTACCTGAACTGACGCGGCGCAATACGTTTTACTTAACACACTGGGGTTCATTAGGAGTTTCACGATGGAAATGCTGAAGTTTGGTAAATTTGCTGCGCTGGCTCTGGCCATGGCTGTAGCTGTAGGTTGCTCGTCCAAAGGCGGCGACAATGCCGGTGAAGGCGCTGTTGATCCAAACGCTGGTTACGGCGCTAACACCGGTGCAGTTGACGGCTCCCTGAGCGAAGAAGCTGCTCTGCGCGCAATCACCACCTTCTACTTCGAATACGACAGCTCGGACCTGAAGCCAGAAGCCATGCGCGCTCTGGACGTTCACGCCAAGGACCTGAAGTCGAACGGCGCTCGCGTTGTTCTGGAAGGCAACACCGACGAACGTGGTACTCGTGAGTACAACATGGCACTGGGCGAGCGTCGTGCGAAAGCCGTTCAACGCTACCTGGTACTGCAAGGTGTTTCCCCAGCTCAGCTGGAACTGGTTTCCTACGGCGAAGAGCGTCCAGTTGCTACCGGCAACGACGAGCAGTCCTGGGCTCAAAACCGTCGCGTCGAACTGCGTAAGTAATTCGTCATGCGAACGTGCCGTCGTGCTGTAACTGTTCTGGCTCTCAGCCTCGCGCCGCTTGCGGCGTGGGCTGCGGTTCCTGTGGTCGATAACGATGCCGGCTATAACAATAGCGGGAGCAGCTATCCGCCTGCAGGTTACGGTACGAACGGCGCCTATGCCGGGGGAGGGGTTTCGGCCCCTGTCTCGGCACAGGGCCAGCTGTTCAACCAACTGCAGCAAATGCAGGATCAGATCTCGCGCCAACAAGGTGTGATCGAAGAACTGCAAAATGATATCTCGCGCATGAAGCAGGAAAGCCTGGAGCGATACCAGGATCTTGATCGGCGCATAGGAACCGGCGTTGCACCTGCCGCGACTCCTGAGAATTCTCCTGCCGGTGGCGACTTGAACGCCCCCGGTGCAGCCGCAGGCGCGGGGGCAGCCGCTCCGGCAGCACCTGCCGCCGGTGGCGAACCGGCTGATCCGGCGAAGGAAAAGCTCTATTACGATGCTGCCTTCGACCTGATCAAGGCCAAGGATTTCGACAAGGCCAGCCAGGCCTTTGCCGCTTTCCTGCGCAAATACCCAAACAGCCAGTACGCGGGCAATGCCCAATACTGGCTGGGCGAAGTGAACCTGGCCAAGGGCGACCTGCAAGGTGCCGGCCAGGCGTTCGCCAAGGTGTCGCAACTGTATCCCAAGCATGCCAAGGTGCCGGATTCGCTGTACAAGCTGGCTGACGTAGAGCGCCGCCTCGGTCACACCGACAAGGTGAAAGGCATTCTGCAGCAGGTGGTGGCCCAGTACCCGGGGACATCCGCCGCCCAGTTGGCCCAGCGTGATCTGCAACGCATGTAAGCCGGCTTGAGCTGTTTTGAAGAAACCCGCGCCTGTCGCGGGTTTTTTCGTTAGAATTCACGCCCTTTTTCTGAAACACGCTTTTTGGGATCTGCGCGTTGGCGGGGTTCCTTGAAGTGCCTGACGGAGGCGGACAGCCTGTTTAGCTGTTACGCCCGTGGCGACTATGCAAGACACATTGAGAATCACCGAAGTTTTTTACTCGTTGCAGGGTGAAACGCGAACGGCTGGGCTGCCCACGGTATTCGTGCGCCTCACCGGTTGTCCGTTGCGTTGCCAGTACTGTGACAGCGCCTACGCCTTCAGTGGCGGCACCGTGCGATCCCTCGACGATATCCTGGAGCAAGTGGCCAGTTATCGTCCGCGTTATGTCTGTGTCACGGGCGGCGAGCCCTTGGCGCAACCCAACGCCATCCCCTTGCTCAAGCAATTGTGCGATGCCGGTTACGAGGTTTCGCTGGAAACCAGCGGCGCCCTGGATATCTCGGCCGTCGACCCGCGCGTCAGCCGCGTCGTGGACCTGAAAACCCCAGGCTCCAAGGAAGCGCATCGCAACCGTTACGAAAATATCGAACTGCTGACGCCCAACGACCAGGTCAAGTTCGTGATCTGTTCGCGAGAGGATTACGACTGGGCCGTGTCCAAGTTGATCCAGTACGGGCTCGATCAGCGGGCCGGCGAAGTGTTGCTATCGCCGAGTCATCACGATTTGAGCGCCCGGGATCTGGCGGATTGGGTGGTGGCGGATAACTTGCCGGTGCGCCTGCAATTGCAGCTGCATAAATATCTTTGGAACGACGAGCCGGGGCGCTGAGATGACTGAACATACGAATATGGCTGAAAAACGTGCGGTCATCCTGTTGTCTGGTGGCCTGGATTCGGCCACGGTCGTGGCCATGGCCCGTGCCGAAGGCTATCGCTGCTACACCATGAGTTTCGACTACGGCCAGCGCCACCGCGCCGAGCTGCACGCCGCCGAACGGGTGGCCCGGGACTTGGGCGTGGTGGAACACAAAGTCATCGGCTTGAACCTCAACGGTATCGGCGGTTCGGCCCTGACCGACAGCTCCATCGACGTGCCCGAGGCCCCAAGTGAAGGCATTCCGGTGACCTATGTGCCGGCGCGTACCACGGTGTTCCTGTCCTTGGCGCTGGGCTGGGCGGAAGTGCTGGGCGCCCGCGACATTTTCATTGGCGTCAATGCCGTGGATTACTCCGGCTACCCGGATTGCCGCCCGGAGTTCGTCGAAGCGTTCGAACGCATGGCCAACCTGGCGACCAAGGCCGGCGTGGAAGGGCAGGGTTTCCGCATCCAGGCGCCGTTGCAGAATCTCAGCAAGGCCGACATCGTCAAGGCGGGCGTGAAGCTTGGCGTGGACTATGGACTCACTGTTTCCTGCTATCAGGCCGACGATCAGGGCCGCGCTTGTGGCAAATGCGACAGCTGCCGCCTGCGTGCTGAAGGCTTTGCGGCGGCGGGTGTGAGCGATCCAACCCGTTATTTTTGATTTATTTCAAATTAAGTGTTGAATAGTCCTTAGAAATCAGTATTATACGCGCCACCACACAGCGGGTCGTTAGCTCAGTTGGTAGAGCAGTTGGCTTTTAACCAATTGGTCGTAGGTTCGAATCCCACACGACCCACCATTTTTAGCTGTTTTAAAAGTCTGGAAGGCCCACGAAAGTGAGGATTTCCGGATTTTTTTTTGCCCATGAAAAAGCCCACCCACCGAAGTGGGGCTCAGAGCAGGCCCTCCTCGGCGCATACTTGCATGATCTGCTCGCGAAGCCAGATGTTGGCGCTGTCCTGGCTCGCTTTCTCGCTCCAGACCATCTCCAAGGTAAAGTTCGGTAAGCCCGCGGGTGGCGGGTGTTCGCCGAATTGTGCTTGATCGCAAATCAATGCCTGGATACGCCGAGGCAATGTCAGGACGAAGTCGGTTCCAGCGATCAGGTTCAACGCTGCTACGTAGCTGTTGGCTCTTGCGACTATCTTGCGGCTATAACCCTGTCGGGCGAGCCAGCCATCGATCATGTTGGTGTCAGACGTCCACGGTGTTGGAAACACGTGCTGGCGCGCGGCGAACGCTTCCAGGCTGAAGTCTTCTTGCGGCCCTGGGAAATTGTTATCGAGCACGCACACCAACTCGTCTTCGAGCAGCACCTGGGAGCGCAGGCCTATGACGTCGCCATGGAAGTGTGGCCCGAAACAGACGACAAGATCGAAGCGATCGTCCCGCAGTGCATCAACCGGGATATCCCGATGAAATTTCGTCGTGTTGATGACCACCGCAAAGCGCTTGCCGATGAAGCGTTTGACCAATTTGGGCAGGATCAGCAGTTCGAAGTATTCCGGCGCACAGAGGTTGAAGGTGATTTCTTCCTGATTCGGATCGAATGTCTGGAGGCCGGAATGGCATTGATTGATTGCCTCTAGAACCCCCAGTATCTGGCCGTACATGGCGGTGGCTTTATGAGTGGGGCGCATGCCGGAGCGGGTACTGATGAACAGCTCGTCTTCGAAACTGGTGCGCAGTTTCCTCAGGCAGTAGCTCACGGTTGACTGGCTGACGCATAAGGCCTCGGCGACCTGGGTGACGCTGCCTTGTTCGTACACCGCTACAAAAACCATCAGGTCTTGCATGTCCAGCTTTCTGAGCAGGTTACTGACCAGCATCAGCTATTCTCGGCGTCATCCCTGCGTCTCTCTTTGTCCTGGCGAAAGTCCTCCATTTATACAGGAGCCCGGGGCTTTTATCTTTGCTGGGCTTACGACAAGCGCTGTCTAGTGGCCTGTGTGGCTAATTCGTGCACTCAACTTCGGCGCCAGAACTTGCCAGCCTGCGTTGCCATTCCTCGCCGTAGCGGGCTACGACTCGTCATGGCGCCTTGCCTGGCAAGCCCTGGCACTCGAATTTGAATACTCGAATTAACCGTACAGGCCACTAGTCTATATGCCGCGCGTATTGTTTGGGATCGAAGCGCAGGACCATCATGAGCATCAACGCCATGACGGCAGTGAGTGACCACCAGGCCCATTCGAAGCTGCCCGATTGATCGCGAATCACCCCGGCAATCAATGGCGAGAGCCCGGCGATCAGGTAGCCGATGCCTTGCACGAATGCGGTCAGGCCACCAGCTCGTCGCGGGTTGTCCAAGTGGTCGAGGGAGACGATCAAACTCATTGGGAACAGGCCGCCGATGCCCAGGCCCAAAAGGCAAGGCCACAACAGGCTGAAGCGTTCCGGGCTTAGGATCAGGTCGCAGAAGCCGCCGATGATAAGGGCCAGCAGGGCGGTGAGGACCCAGCGTTTATCCCGGCTGCGGTTGGCAATCGCCGGAGTGACGAGGCCGGACAGCACCTCCATGGCCGTGAGGAACCCCAGCAGCAGGCCAGCGTGTTGTTCGCTCCAGCCCTTCTCCACATAGTACGGGGCCAGCCAGGCCAGTACACAGGTGTAGGAGGCGGTGCCCAGTCCGAAGAAAATCGCCAGCAGCCAAGCCCGGGAATTGCTGAAGAATGACGCTTGCTGCCGGACAGGCGCTCCGGGCAACGGGGGCACGGCTGCACGCTGGGCATACCAGCAACCCAGGGCAATCAACGCCAACAGTGCCCAGATCGCCAGGCCGATGCGCCAGCTGCCAGTTTGCGACAGGACAAGCGGCGAAAACGATGCGGCAAGTGCCGCCCCGCCCATGATCGACGTGACATACAAACCCATGAACAGCGAGACGTTGTCGGCGTAGCGCGACTTGATCAGGGCCGGCATCACCGCCTGGATCAACGCGATGCCGAGCCCGGCCAACACCGCGCTGACGATCAGCTCGGCGGCGCTGTCCAGGTACAAGCGCGATGCGGTGGCGATACCGATAATCAACAGCGACAGCACGATGGTGCGGTGCTCGCCGATGCGCTGGGCGATGCGCATGCCCAGGAACATCGCCAGGCCCATCGCCATCACCGGCAACATGGTCAACAGCGAGGCGGTGCTGAAGCTCAGCGGGACCTCCCCGCGAATGGCGGATAACAGGGGCCCGACGGCGGCCATCGAAGGCCGCAGGTTCAGCGCCACCAACACGATGCTGACCATCAGCCAGACGGCATGGGTGCTTGAGGTTCGAACGTTTTCCATGACAGGGCCTTGGCTGGATAAAACCCCATTTAGGCCAGGGCATCTTGCGATGGGCAAACTGAAAACTGGCTGCTGGTATTGAAAAATTAAATACCGCGCCCGGCTGCCCTTTGTGGCGAGGGAGCTTGCTCCCGCTGGGCTGCGAAGCAGACCCGAAAGGTATGGGTACCCTTTGCCTGACACACCGGGTGCTCAGGTTTTGGGGGGCGCTTCGCAGCCCAGCGGGAGCAAGCTCCCTCGCCACGAATTCAGTGCCGGTTATTCCATCCCGGGGCTTAACGTCCCCAACCAGGCCACCAACCCCAGGATGACCACCGCCACGGAGAACTCCAGGACCATGCTGCGCCGCAGAGCCTTCACCGCGACCCCATGCTCGCCGCTCTGTCGGGCACTTTCCAGGAGTGGGCTCAGGTGAAAGCGGTTCAGCGCGGCGAACGCCAACATGGCCGCGAACAAGATGAGTTTGAGCGCGAGCAACTGACCATAAAGGCTGTCGAGCAGCCCGACGATACTTGGGCCGACGATGAACAGATAGTTGATTACCCCCGTCACGCTGATGACCGCCACGATCACTGCCCCGGCGACTTCAAACCCGGTCAATGTCCGGGCCAGCACCGCCAACTGTGGTTCGGCCTGGCGAAGCAGCAGGGCAAACGCCGCCAGGGCTCCGACCCAGCCACCCGCCGCCCACAAGTGCAGGAAGTCAGTGATGAAGTGCCAGTTGCGGCGGGTGCCTTCGTCCATGGCGCCGTGGCCTGCCCAGGCCAATGTCGCCAGGGCCACGGCCCCGCCCAGCGTGACCAGGCCAAGGCTGGCGGCCAGCCAACGTTTATTGAGCGTCACGGCGAAACCGGCCAGCACCAACGCCGCCATGCGCAGCATCCAGGTCCAACCGACATCGGTCTCCAGCACCATCATTTCAACGTGCGGCCACAGTTCGGTCCACTCCGAAACACCGCTCATGGCCCAGGCCATGCACGCCATGGCGGCCAGGGAGAGCAACCCACCCAGCACCGCCGTGGCCAGCAGCAGTGGCGCGAAAGGCAACTGCGCATCCGACACCCGCTCCTGGCCTCGCAGGCTATACAGGCCAAACGCGGCCAGACCGAACAGCAACATCAAATCCAGGTACAGGGCAAAGCGCAGCGCGATGTTGATCGAGTCGCTCATCAACTCACTTCACCTTGAACGTGACGTTGCCGGTGATCGGGTGCGTGTCGGACGACACCGCGCGCCACTGGACCTGATAGGTGCCTGCGGTGAGAGGGGCATTCGGCGTGATGACCATGGTTTTCGGATCATCGCTGCCGGACACCTTGGCCGGCATCGGCATGGGCGAATGCGCCGCCATGCCCTGCATCGCGGTCATCATCAGCTTGGCGCCGGAAAACTTGGTCAGCAGGTTTTCGGAAAAGTGCAGCTCGATCTTTGCCGGTGCCGCCCCTTCGGCACCTTCGGCCGGGGTGGAGGACAGCAGTTTTGGATGAGCCTGGGCCAGTCCACTGAGCAACAGGCCAACGGACAATACGACAGCGGTTTTGATGACTGACATGCAAGGACTCCTACAACTTGGTTTTTAGTTTTTAGTGAAACAGATCAGAACCACAGGCGCAGGCCCAGTACCAGGCGGGCTTCGCTGCGGTCTTCACCCTCTTCTCGGACGTAGTCGGCGGTGTTGCCGTAGACCCGATTCCAGGTGACACCAATGTAGGGCGCGAATTCGCGGCGTATTTCGTAGCGCAGCCGCACGCCGAGTTCGGTGTCCGACAAGCCCGAACCGACGCCACGGGCGGGATCGTTCTTGCCATAGAAGTTGGCTTCGGCGGTGGGCTGCAGGATCAACCGATTGGTCAACAAGATGTCGTAGTCGCCTTCCAGGCGCGCCGCGCTCTGGCCACCTTCGCCGATGAACGCGGTGGCTTCGGCTTCGAAGTTGTAGAGCGCCATGCCTTGCACGCCGAAGGCGGCCCAGGTTTGCGAATCGCCCGGCTTGAAGTCCTGACGCACGCCGGCCACCACATCCCACCAAGGACTGATGGCGTGACCCCACAACGCCTGCAATTCGGCTTTTTCGGTCTTGCCATTGAGGCGTTCACCTTCGGAGCGCAGCCACAAACGGTCGATGGCGCCACCGATCCAGCCGGAGGCGTCCCAGTTCAGGGCGCTGCCGTCATCGGCGTCCTGCCATTCCAGTTGGTCGATGAGGAAAAATGAATGGATGGCGCTGTCGTGCACCGTATGTCCGCCATGATCCTCGTAGACGGCGGCGCGGTCGGCGGCGGTCAGTGCCGGGATCGGCGTGCGGCTGCTGGTCGGCGCCGGTTGCATGGGTTCCATGCCCTGCATCGAGTCCATGCCTTGCATCTGGCTGTGGTCCATGCCGGGCATGTCATTGCTCGCGGCCCAGGCCGAGAGGCTGCTGCCAAAAGCAAGAATGGCCAGGGGCAGGGCGGGGTATTTCACGATAGGGGTCATGGTCGCTTCCTCATTCCTGCACCCGAACTTCACGGAACATGCCCATCTCCATGTGATACAGCAGATGGCAGTGATACGCCCAGCGCCCGAGCGCATCGGCGGTGACCCGGTAGCTGCGCCGGGCGCCCGGTGGCACGTCGATGGTGTGCTTGCGGACCATGAACTGGCCGTTCTCATCCTCCAGGTCGCTCCACATGCCGTGCAGGTGGATGGGGTGGGTCATCATGGTGTCGTTGATCAGCACGATGCGCAGTCGCTCGCCGTACTTGAGCAGCAGCGGTGCGGCGTCGGAGAATTTCACGCCGTTGAACGACCAGGCGAACTTCTCCATGTGCCCGGTCAGGTGCAGCTCGATCGTGCGGCCCGGCTCGCGGCCGTCGGGGTCAGGGAAGGTGCTGCGCAGGTCGGCGTAGGTCAGCACTTTGCGGCCGTTATCGCGCAGCCCCATGCCCGGGTCATCGAGCTTGGGCTTGGCGTTCATGGCCTGCATGTCCACCAGGGGATTGTCTTTCTCGGTGTCGGGGTGCGCGAGCATGTTGTCCATGCCCCGCATGGCACTGTGATCCATACCGGCCATGTCACCCATGCCCTGCATCTGGCTGTGATCCATGCCTTGCATCGCGCTGTCGTCCATCCCCGCCATGCCCTGCATCGAGTCATGGTCCATGCCTTTCATTTCGCCCATGCCGCTGTGGTCCATGCCCGCCATGCCCATGTCGTCCATGGTCACCAAGGGGCGTGGGTCCAGGGGCGGCACCGGCGCCGACAACCCGGCCCTGGCCGCGAGGGTGCCACGGGCATACCCCGTGCGGTCCATGGACTGGGCGAACAGGGTGTAAGCCTCTTGGGTCGGTTCGACAATGACGTCATAGGTTTCCGCCACGGCGATCCGCAACTCATCGACGCTCACCGGCTTGACGTATTGGCCGTCGGACGCCACCACGGTCATCTTCAAGCCGGGAATGCGCACGTCGAAATAGCTCATGGACGAGCCGTTGATAAAGCGCAGGCGCAGACGTTCGCCAGGCTTGAACAGGCCGGTCCAGTTCATGTCCGGCGCCTGGCCGTTCATGAGGTAGGTGTAGGTGGCGCCACTGACGTCAGCCAGGTCAGTGGGGTTCATCTTCATCTCGGCCCACATCTTGCGATCGGCCACGGTGCTGGCCCAGCCGTTCTTGCCCACATCGTCGATGAAGTCGCCAACGGTGCGTTTGTTGTAGTTGTAGTAGTCCGACTGTTTCTTGAGCTTGCGCAGGAGGGCGCCAGGGTCTTCGTCGGTCCAGTCGGTGAGCATCACCACATAGTCCCGTTCGTACTGGAAGGGTTCGGGTTCCCTGGCATCAATCACCAGCGGGCCGTAGACCCCGGACTGTTCCTGGAAACCGGAATGGCTGTGGTACCAGTAGGTGCCGTTCTGCCGGACCTTGAACTGATACACGTACATGCCGCCAGGCTCGATGCCCTTGAAACTCAGCCCCGGAACGCCGTCCATGTTGGCCGGCAGCAGGATGCCGTGCCAATGGATGGAGGTGGTGTCCTCCAAGCGATTGCGTACCCGCAGGGTCACGGTGTCGCCTTCACGCCAGCGCAACAGCGGGCCGGGGCTGCCACCGTTGATGGTCTGGGCGGGGCGGGGGCTGCCGGTGAAATTGACCGGGCTTTCGCCGAAGAACAGGTCGAACTCGGTGCCTGTCAGTACGCTGGGCAGGCCCGAGCCGGTGACTGCCCAGACCGGCGCACGCCACAAGCCAAGGCCGCCGAGGATGCCGCCAGCAGTCAGGCCCTTTACGAAGGTTCGCCGGGAAGTTTTTGTTTGCATGGAATGAAAGTCCGTCCGTCGATTCGCAGCGAACACCGGTTCCCCTGTGTTGCGTTGAAAAGAAGATGACATAAGCCGGCGGAGCGGGTGATTACATTTCAGTCAGCTTGCCGGACGTGAATACCGGGGCGCTTTTGTGGCGAGGGAGCTTGCTCCCGCTGGGCCGCGAAGCGGCCCCGAGATCTGCCATCCTATCTGCCAGTCTGTTGTTCCCGGCCTTTTTGGGGCCGCTTCGCAGCCCAGCGGGAGCAAGCTCCCTCGCCACAGTGGAGCGCATCCGGCTCTGTGGCCGGGCACAGGTCAGAATGATCTTTTGCATCGACGGGATATTCTGTAGCCTTGCCGGCTTCACGCTGTCCCGTGCCTGATTGATACCCACTTTCCCGGCGGTACCCGAGTGGTCCGGAGCCGGGTGTATACTCGACTTTCGCGCTAAACGCGCTTGCAGGTCTTGCGAACATGACGCAAATTTCCGAACGCCTTCTGGTCCAGGCCCACCTCGACGCCAAGCAGCCCAAGCCGCTGACCGCCGAGCAAGAGGCCTGGTACCGCGCCGCCATCGCCGCTGAGCTCAAGGCTCAGGACGCGGTGCTGGTCGCGCACTTCTACTGTGACCCGATCATCCAGGCCCTGGCCGAGGAGACCGGGGGCTGTGTCTCCGATTCCCTGGAAATGGCCCGCTTCGGCAATGCCCATCCGGCCAAGACCGTGGTGGTGGCCGGGGTCAAGTTCATGGGCGAGACCGCCAAGATCCTCAACCCCGAAAAACGCGTGTTGATGCCGACCCTGGAGGCCACCTGCTCCCTGGACCTGGGTTGCCCGGTGGACGAATTCTCGGCGTTCTGCGACCAGCATCCGGAGCGCACCGTGGTGGTGTATGCCAACACCTCGGCGGCGGTCAAGGCCCGTGCCGACTGGGTGGTGACGTCCAGTTGCGCGCTGGAAATCGTCGAAAGCCTGATGGACAACGGCGAGACGATCATCTGGGGGCCGGACAAGCACCTGGGCACCTACATCCAGCGCAAGACCGGCGCCGATATGCTGCTCTGGGACGGTGCCTGTATCGTCCATGAAGAGTTCAAGTCCAAGCAGTTGGAAGACATGAAGGCGTTGTCCCCGGACGCCGCGATCTTGGTGCACCCGGAGTCGCCGACCTCGGTGATCGAGCTGGCGGATGCGGTGGGTTCCACCAGCCAGTTGATCGCCGCGGCCCAGACCCTGCCGAACAAGACGCTGAGCGTCGCCACCGACCGCGGCATTTTCTACAAGATGCAGCAGTTGTGCCCGGACAAGGTCTTCATCGAGGCCCCTACTGCCGGTAACGGCGCGGCATGTCGCAGTTGCGCACACTGCCCATGGATGGCGATGAATACCCTGGAACGGACCCTCTAGAGCTTGCAGGAAGGCGCCAACGAGATCTTCGTCGACCCGGCGCTGATCCCCCAGGCGATTCGCCCGCTCAAGCGCATGCTGGACTTCACCCAGGCGGCGCGGATGAAGCTGGCGGGCAATGCCTGAAGCTGAAGAATATCTTCAGGCTTGCGGGGCTTCCTGTGGCGAGGGGATTTATCCCCGCTGGGCCGCGAAGCGGCCCTAAAACCTGACACCACGGAGTGTCGGGATGCCCAAATGGGGCGCGCTTCGCGCCCCAGCGGGGATAAATCCCCTCGCCACAAGTGCATTTCAGTCTGTCTTGTTCGATGACCTTTATTTGGTTTTCTTGGGAATCCGCACCAGCTGCGTATCCGAGTAGATGTCATGCCAGCTGCGCTGGCGCTTGTCGAACAGCGCCCAGATAAAGCCCAGCCCCACCAGCAGCACTGACGCAATCGACACCACGAACCGCAACAGCGCCTGCCACAGGCTGATGGCGGTGCCATCGGCATTCTGCACACGGATGCACCACACCTGCATGCCCAGGGTCTGGCCGTTGTGGGTCCAGAACTTGGCGAAGAAGCCGAACAGCATGAACAGCAGCACGGTGGACAGCAGCGGATCGCCGTCCAGGGCACCGGCTTCGGTCAGGGCGCGCATTTTTTCTTCGCCGATGATCGCCATCTGGATCATCTTGTAGGCACCGCTGGTCACGATCAGCAGCGCCGTGCACAGCAAGAAGTCATAAAACATCGCAGCCAGGCGACGGCCCAGGCCGGCGGGAGGAAAGTCGCCCTGGGGAGTGAGCAGGTGTTTCGGCATGACGGCCTCGGCTGAAAAAAGAAGCCATTTTACGGATTTACGCCCATAAAAAAGCCCCTGATATCAATCAGGGGCTTTTTAGTTCGCGAAAGCCTTAGGCTTCGGCTTGAACCTCGTCAGCCTGCATGCCTTTCTGGCCTTGCACGGCAACGAAAGTGACTTTCTGGCCTTCTTTCAGGCTCTTGAAGCCGTTGCCCTGGATGGCACGGAAATGCACGAACAGATCCGGACCGCTTTCAGGTGTGATAAAACCAAAACCCTTCTCGTCATTGAACCACTTGACGGTACCGCTCTGACGTTGAGACATTTTCTTATTTCCTTTGACGCTAAAATTGATGACAGCCTCTTTCACATGAAAGAGTACTGGGGCTGGGTTGCAGGAAAGTAAGAGACGTCGAACGGGATGTAGCGAACTTCATAAGCTACTGCCCAGGTCACGATTCCAAGCGACCCATGCAAACACAGTGACCAAACTCTACGCCAACTTCGAATGAAAAAACAACCCCCCGGAAGGCCCTGTATTTGCTCAGCTTGCCAGCATTTACGCCGCTTGCGGAGCGGGGCTTATTCGATAGGCTAGTTCAATTGTTTGCCCACGTTATAAAGATCCATCACCTCTAAAGATATGCACCTTTTTATGGCGATTGCGTTACACATTAGTGCACGTATAACGCAATCGCGTTACTTATAGAAACAACCAATCAGCCGCGGTAGTAGCGCTGTGGAACGAATGGCATTTTGCTTACAAGCAAAGGCACCTTTTTCCCACGCACGATGGCCCAGACCGGCGTATCCAACGCTACATAGGCGCTGTCCAGGTAACCCATCGCCAACGGCGCGCCCAAGGTCGGGCCGAAACCGCCGCTGCACACAGTGCCGATAATCTCGCCGGCTTCGTTGACAATCTCCGCACCTTCACGCACCGGTGTGCGTTCCTGGGGCAGCAGGCCGACGCGTTTGCGGCTCACGCCGCCCTGTTGTTGGGCGAACACGGTCTCGGCCCCGGGGAAACCACCGGCGCGGGCGCCGCCGGCACGACGCACTTTGGAAATCGCCCACAGCAGGCTGGCTTCGATTGGTGTCGTCTCGGTGTTCATGTCGTGGCCGTAGAGGCACAAGCCAGCTTCCAGGCGCAGGGAATCACGGGCGCCAAGGCCGATGGCCGCGACTTCCGGCTCGGCCAGCAGGGCGCGGGCGAGTTTTTCCGCGTCGGCGGCGGGTACCGAGATTTCGAAACCGTCTTCACCGGTGTAGCCCGAACGGCTGACAAGGCAGTCCACGCCCAACAGCGTGACGCGCTGGAACTGCATGAAAGTCATTTTCGCCACGTCCGGGGCCAGGCGACCGAGCACGGTGACGGCGGCCGGGCCATGCAGGGCGAGCAGGGCACGGGTTTCGAACAGCGGCTCGATGCTGCACTGGTCGCCGATTTTCCCTTGCAGGTGAGCCAGGTCCTGATCCTTGCAGGCGGCGTTGACCACCAGGAACAGTTCGTCATTGCCCAGGTTGGCGACCATCAGGTCGTCGAGGATGCCGCCGTTGTCGTTGGTGAACATGGCGTAGCGCTGCATGCCCACCGGCAGTTCGATGATGTCCACCGGCACCAGGGTTTCCAGGGCCTTGGCAGCACCTGCGCCGGTCAAGCGGATCTGGCCCATGTGGGACACGTCGAACAACCCGGCCTGATCGCGGGTGTGCTGGTGTTCCTTCATCACGCCCAATGGGTACTGTACCGGCATGTCGTAGCCGGCGAACGGCACCATGCGGGCGCCGAGTTCGAGGTGCAGGGCGTGCAGCGGGGTTTTCAACAGTTGTTCGGTGGACATATCAACTCCTGGAAAATGAAAATGACGCGCGTCAGCATTCGATGATGTTGACCGCCAGACCGCCGCGGGCGGTCTCCTTGTATTTGCTTTTCATGTCGGCGCCGGTCTGGCGCATGGTGCGGATGACTTTGTCGAGGGAGACGAAGTGATGCCCGTCGCCGCGCATGGCCATGCGCACCGCGTTGATGGCCTTCACCGAACCCATGGCGTTGCGTTCGATGCACGGCACTTGCACCAGGCCGCCGATCGGGTCGCAGGTCAGGCCGAGGTTGTGTTCCATGCCGATCTCGGCGGCGTTTTCCACTTGCTGCACGGTGCCGCCGAGCACTTCGCACAAGGCACCGGCGGCCATGGAACAGGCCACGCCCACTTCACCCTGGCAACCGACTTCGGCGCCGGAGATGGAGGCGGTGTCCTTGTAGAGGATGCCGATGGCGGCGGCGGTCAGCAGGAAGCGCACCACGCCGTCCTCGCTGGCCCCGGGGATGAAGCGCATGTAGTAATGCAGTACGGCCGGAACGATGCCTGCCGCGCCATTGGTAGGCGCGGTGACAACGCGACCGCCATAGGCGTTTTCTTCGTTGACGGCCAAGGCGTACAGGTTGACCCAGTCCAACACCGACAGCGGATCGCGCAGGGCGGCTTCGGGGTTCTTGCATAACTGGCGGTGCAACGCCGCGGCCCGGCGCTTGACCTTCAGCCCGCCCGGCAGAATCCCTTCGTTGCGACAGCCCGCCGCCACGCAGTCCTGCATCACCTGCCAGATCTTCAGCAGGCCGGCGCGGGTCTCGGCTTCGGGGCGCCAGGCGCTTTCGTTGGTCAGCATCACCTGGCTGATGGACAGGCCATAGGTGCTGCAATGGCCCAGCAGGTCCTTGGCACTCTTGAACGGGAAGGTCAGGGGCGTGGCGTCTTCGACGATGCGGTCGGCACCGGCGGCGTCTTCATCCACGACAAAGCCGCCACCGACCGAGTAGTACTCGCGGCTGCGCACTTGCAGCCCGGCGGCATCGAAGGCGCGGAAGATCATGCCGTTGGGGTGAAAGGCCAGCGGCTTGCGGATCATCGCCAAGTGCAGCTTTTCATTGAATTCGATGGAGCGTTCGCCGAGCAGGTTCAGGCGACCGTTGCTGCGGATCTCCTGGAGCCGGGCGTTCACCGTCTCGGTGTCCACGGTGTCGGGGTGCTCGCCCTCCAGGCCCAGCAACACGGCCTTGTCACTGCCGTGGCCCTTGCCGGTGGCCCCGAGCGAGCCATAGAGCTCGACCTTGACGCTGGTAATGCTTTCAAGCAGATCGTCACGGCGCAGCCCCTCGACAAAACGGGCAGCGGCACGCATCGGGCCGACGGTATGGGAGCTGGAAGGACCGATACCGATCTTGAACAGGTCGAACACGCTTAACGACATGGTGTTTCTCCGGTTTCTTTTTATGAGATCGACGGTTTACAAGGCTTGGCACATTCCCCTTGTGGGAGCGAGCTTGCTCGCGATTGCGGTGTGACAGTCACCTGAGTGCTGAGTGACAACCCGCTATCGCGAGCAAGCTCGCTCCCACAGGGACTGTGGTTTCCTTGAGAAAATGCTTTCACAAGGGATGCGGTGTGTCTGATAGGGGCGAGTAACCCCGCCCCTTCACAGATCAAGCGTAGCTTTCGATCGACGGACAGGCGCAAACCAGGTTGCGGTCGCCAAACACGTTGTCGACCCGGCCCACGGGCGGCCAGTACTTGCCTTCGATCAACGACGCCACCGGGTACACCGCCTGTTCGCGGCTGTACGGGTGAGTCCAGTCGCCGACCAGTTCCGCCGCGGTGTGCGGGGCGTTCTTGAGCGGGTTGTCGTCTTTGTCCAGGCTGCCGTTTTCCACCGCGCGGATTTCTTCGCGGATGCAGATCATGGCGTCGCAGAAGCGGTCCAGCTCTTCCTTGGATTCGCTTTCGGTCGGCTCGATCATCAACGTGCCGGCCACCGGGAACGACATGGTCGGGGCGTGGAAACCGAAGTCGATCAGGCGCTTGGCCACATCATCGACGCTGATGCCGCTGCTGTCCTTGAGCGGACGCAGGTCGAGGATGCATTCGTGGGCCACCAGACCGTTGCTGCCGGAATAGAGCACCGGGTAGTGCTCTTCCAGGCGACGGGCGATGTAGTTGGCATTGAGGATCGCCAGTTGCGAGGCGCGCTTGAGGCCGGCGCCGCCCATCATGCGGATGTACATCCAGGTGATGGGCAGGATGCTCGCGCTGCCGAACGGCGCCGCGCACACCGCGCCTTCCTTGCGTTCCATGTTGGCATGGCCCGGCAGGAACGGCGCCAGGTGGGACTTGACGCCAATCGGGCCGACGCCCGGGCCGCCACCGCCGTGAGGGATGCAGAAGGTCTTGTGCAGGTTCAGGTGCGACACGTCGCCGCCGAACTTGCCCGGGGCGCAGAGGCCGACCATGGCGTTCATGTTGGCGCCGTCGATATACACCTGGCCGCCGTTGTCATGAATGATGCCGCAGATTTCGCGGATGCCTTCTTCGAACACACCGTGGGTGGACGGGTAGGTGATCATCAGCGCGGCGAGGGGTTCGCGGTGCTCGATGGCCTTGGCGCGCAGGTCTTCGATGTCGACGTTGCCACGGGCATCGCAAGCGGTCACGACCACGCGCATGCCGGCCATGTTGGCGGTGGCCGGGTTGGTGCCGTGGGCCGAGGAGGGGATCAGGCAGATGTCGCGACGGCCTTCGCCACGGCTCTGGTGATAGGCGCGGATCGCCAGCAGGCCGGCGTATTCACCCTGGGAGCCGGCGTTGGGTTGCAGCGACACCGCGTCATAGCCGGTGGCGGCGCAGAGCATGGCTTCCAGCTCGTCGGTCAGTTGCTGGTAACCCGCGCTTTGCTCGGCCGGGGCGAACGGGTGCAGGGCGCCGAACTCGGCCCAGGTCACCGGGATCATTTCGCTGGCGGCGTTGAGTTTCATGGTGCAGGAACCCAGCGGGATCATGGTGCGATCCAGGGCCAGGTCCTTGTCGGCGAGCTTGCGCAGGTAACGCATCAGCTCGGTTTCGGAGTGGTAGCGGTTGAACACCGGGTGGCTGAGGATCGCCGATTGGCGCACCAGCTCGGTCGGGATGCGGCTTTGCACGTTGGCGGCCAGTGCGGCGAAGTCTGGCAGGGCCTTGCCGTCGGCCAATAGGTTCCACAGTGCTTCAATGTCAGCCTGGTTGGTGGTCTCGTCCAGGGACAGGCCCAGGCGTTGCGCGTCCACCACACGCAGGTTGATGCGCTGGGCACGGGCCTTGTCGTGCAGGACGGCGGTTTGCGCGCCGGTGTGCAGGGTCAGGGTGTCGAAGAAGCTTTCCTGCTCTACCTTCAGGCCCAGCGCGCCCAGGCCCTTGGCAAGGATTGCGGTCAGGTGATGGATGCGATTGGCAATCTGCACCAGGCCCTTGGGGCCATGATAAACGGCGTACATGCTGGCGATGTTGGCCAGCAACACTTGGGCGGTGCAGATGTTGCTGGTGGCTTTCTCGCGGCGGATGTGTTGTTCGCGGGTCTGCATCGCCAGGCGCAGGGCCGGCTTGCCGAAACGGTCCACGGAAACGCCGACCAGACGGCCCGGCATGTCGCGCTTGAACGCATCCTTGGTGGAGAAATAGGCCGCGTGTGGGCCGCCGAAGCCCAGCGGCACGCCGAAGCGCTGGGCGCTGCCGATGGCGACGTCGGCGCCGAATTCGCCCGGAGGCGTCAGCAGGGGCAGGGCCAGCAGGTCAGCGGCGACGGCCACCAGGGCGTTGGCGGCGTGGAAGCGTTCGGTCAGTTCGCGGTAGTCGAACAGGTCGCCGTTGCTGGCCGGGTATTGCAACAGCGCGCCAAAGAAGCCGCTGACGTCGCTCAGTTCGCGCTCATCGCCCACCACCACATCGATGCCCAGGGGCTCGGCACGGGTGCGAAGCACGTCGAGGGTTTGCGGGTGGCTGTGCACGGAGGCGAAGAACGCATTGCTGCCCTTGTTCTTGCTCAGACGCTTGCAGAAGGTCATGGCTTCGGCGGCGGCCGTGGCTTCGTCCAACAAGGAGGCGTGGGCGAGCGGCAGACCAGTGAGGTCGCTGATCAGGGGCTGGAAGTTCAGCAGCGCGTCGAGACGGCCCTGGGAGATTTCTGGCTGGTACGGGGTGTAGGCGGTGTACCAGGCCGGGTTTTCCAGCAGGTTGCGCAGGATCGGCGCCGGCGTGTGGCAGTTGTAGTAGCCCTGGCCGATGTAGGTCTTGAACAGTTGGTTCTTGCCGGCGATGGCCTTGATCGAGGCCAGTGCATCGGCTTCGCTCTGGCCGTCGCCCATGTCCAGCACGCTGGTGCCCTTGATGCTTTCCGGGATGACGCTGGCGCTCAAGGCTTCCAGGGAGTCGTAGCCCAGGCGTTCGAGCATGGCTTGCTCGTCGCCTGCACGCGGGCGGATGTGGCGGGCGATGAATTCGTTGGCGGTGCCGAGATTAACGGTCATGGTGCGCTCCTCAGGCTTCGGCGTTGGCTTTGATCAGGCGATCGTAGGCATCTTGATCCAACAGCTTAGCCACTGCGCCGGCGTCGGTCGGTTTAAAGCGGAAGAACCAGCCTTCGCCCAGCGGATCTTCGTTGACCAGTTCCGGGCTGGCGTCGAGTTTGTCGTTCACTTCGAGCACTTCACCGTCCAGGGGCATGTACACGCCGCTGGCGGCCTTGACCGACTCCACGGTGGAGGCTTCGGCGCCTTTTTCGTAGGCCTGCAATTCAGGCAGTTGCACAAAAACCACGTCGCCCAATGCGTTCTGCGCGAAAGCGGTGATGCCTACGGTGACGCTGCCGTCGACTTCGGCGCGCAGCCATTCGTGATCTTCAGTGAAACGCAACTCGCTCATGGAAACTCCTGGGGCCAGATTCGTCTGGTGGACGCGAAGAAAGGCGCGGGGCTTGGTCCGGCCGAATGGTTATACCCATAGCAAGAATGCGGCCAATATCATTAATAGCTGATATATCAATGGTTTGGGTGGATGTGTCGAGACGTGGATTAGCTTGGCTGTAGCGAAATCGCTACAGCTGCAAGCCTGGAAAAAATCGTTGTGGGATCAAAGCCTTGCACCATGCAGGTTAGCGCGGTGTGTAGCGATATCGTTCCGCTGTAGCGCTTTCAGTACAGTGGAGGTCGTTTTTGACCCTACTTTCGAATGCAACACAAGACACCTGTGGGAGCGAGCTTGCTCGCGATGACGCTAGCCCAGTCAACCATAGGGTGACTGACACACCGCTATCGCGAGCAAGCTCGCTCCCACAGGGGAACTGCGGCGGGTTTATGGCTTCCCGGAAATACCGTACTTGCGCAACCGATGGGCAATCGCGGTATGGGAGGTCTGCAGGCGGCTGGCCAACTGGCGGGTGGACGGGTAGTTGGCATACAAACTTTCAAGCAGGTGCTTCTCGAAGCTTTCCACAGCCTGTTCCAGGCTCTCGACTTCCACATCACCTTGGCGCGCCACCGAGGTGCCGGCGATGTCGAGGTCGCCGATGTCCACCAGGCTGCTTTCGCAGATGGCGGCGGCGCGGAAGATCACGTTCTGCAATTGCCGCACGTTGCCCGGCCAGCGGTTGCCCAACAGTGCCGGATACGTGCCGGGAGCGAGGCGGCAGACCGGGCGCTGGATCTGCGCGCAGGCCTGCTGCATGAAATAACGCGCCAGCAGCAGGATGTCCTGGCCGCGCTCACGCAGCGGCGGCACTTCGACGTTGAGCACGTTCAGGCGATAAAACAGGGCTTCGCGGAACGAGCCTTCGCTGACCATTTTCTCCAGGTTGCGGTGGGTGGCGCTGAGGATCCGCACATTGACCTTGATTTCCCGGTCGCCGCCCACCCGGCGGAAGCTGCCATCGTTCAGGAAACGCAGCAGCTTGGCTTGCAGGTACGGCGACATCTCGCCGATTTCATCGAGGAACACCGTGCCCTGGTTCGCCAGTTCCATCAGCCCTGGCTTGCCGCCCCGTTGTGCCCCGGTGAAGGCGCCGGGGGCGTAGCCGAACAATTCGCTTTCGGCCAGGTTCTCCGGCAGCGCGGCGCAGTTCAGGGCCAGGAACGGTGCGCTGTGTCGGGCGCTGATGGCGTGGCAAGCCCGGGCCACCAGTTCCTTGCCGGTGCCGGTTTCGCCCTGGATCAGCAACGGTGCATCCAGGGCCGCGACGCGCTGGGCCCTGGCCTTGAGGGTGCGGATCGCCGGGGATTCGCCCAGTAGCGCGTCGAAACCTTCGGCGTGGTCATGATGCAAGGCCGAGAGGCGTTCACCGATGCGGTTGGGCTGATAGAGCGTCAGCAGCGCGCCGGCATCGGTGATAGGCGTGGCGTCCAGCAGCAAGGTCTGGCCGTTGAGGGTGATTTCCCGCAGCGGCAAGCGGAAACCGTTCTCCAGCAGGGCGCCGAGCAATGCCTCGTCACCGAACAGCTCGGCCACGCTTTCCCCGGCCGGTTCACGCCCGTACAGGGCAATCAGCGCCGGGTTGGCCAGCAACACCTTGCCGGCGCTGTCCAGGGCCAGCACCGGGTCGGTCATGGCGGCGAGCAAGGCATCGAGCTGCAAGTGCCGACGCTGGCCCGGCAGGATGTCCACCACGGTGACGGCCTGCACGCCGCGCACGCTGAACAGCGCCTCGCGCAACTCGTCGAGCACTTGCGGGCTGAGGGTCGGGGCGTCGATGTAGACGTTGGGCGGCACCATCTCCACGGCATCCAGATTGAGATTGCGCCCACCGAGCAAGGCCAGGACTTCCTGGGTGATGCCGACGCGGTCGATGAAACTGACGTGGATACGCATGGGGCGGGTTAGGGTTCTGGAGTGCGGAGGGTGGCCAGTATGCCTTGGGGCGGGCTGTGGGTGAAATCCCGACGCAGCCTTGAGGCTGCACCGAGATCCCCTGTGGGAGCGAGCTTGCTCGCGATAGCGGTGTATCAGTCAATAAAGGTTGGCTGACACTCCGCTATCGCGAGCAAGCTCGCTCCCACAAAGGCTCCCACAAAGGCTCCCACAAAGGCTCCCACAAAGGCTTGCGCAGAGGGGCGCTACAATCCCACATCCCACTCAGGCGTCTCAGGAAACTTCAGCACCAGAAAATCCAGCAGGCTGCGCAACGCCCACGGCATGTGCTTGCGTGAGGCGTACACCGCGTACATGTTCATCCGGCGCGGTTCGGCGTGGCCCAGCAGGCGCACCAGTTCACCGCTCTGGATATGCGGGCCAGCCTGGTAGCTGGGCAGCATCGCCACGCCCGCGCCGGCTATCGTGGCCTGGAGCAAGGTGCTGGCTTCGTTGGCGCTGATATTGCCTTGCACCGGCACCGCGACCGGCTCGCCGTCCTGCTCGAAGTGCCACAGGCTCTTGCCGACGTAGGAATGGGTCAGGCAGTTGTGCCGGCTCAGGTCTTCCACGCGCAGCGGTGTCGAGTGCTCACGCAGATACCGCGGCGACGCGCAGATCACCGAGCGGCAGACGGTAAGGCGGCGTGCGATCAGGTTCGGGTCCAGGTCATTGCTCATGCGGATCGCCAGGTCGATGCGTTCATCCACCAGGTTGACGGTGCGGTCGAGCATCTGCAGGTCGACGCTCACCCCTGGGTAGCGCTTGACGTATTCGGCCATGGCGCTCGCCAGTTGGGCCTGGCCGAACGAAGTGCTGGCACTGATGCGCAACATGCCCCGGGGCGCGTCGTCCGGGGTGCCGACGGCGGCTTGCATGTCGCCGGACAACTCCAGCATCTGCCGGCAGCGCGGCAGGATCTCCGTGCCGGCGGCGGTCAGGCTCAGTTTGCGCGTGGTGCGGTGCATCAGCCGGGCACCGACCCAGTCTTCCAGCTCTGCCAGGTAGCGCGACACCACCGGCCGCGACAGGTCCAGGTGCTCGGCCGCCGCTGACTGGCTACCGAGGTCGACCACCGTGACGAACACCCGCATTGCTTGTAGACGATCCATGATTTGCCCGCTTTCAGAAACAAACTATGTCCCAGCATCGCATTTTTTGTAACGAGTCAGGCAACTAAGCTCAGTCTCATTCCCCTGACGGGTTTTGGACAACGGAGCACACCATGACCGGATTTATCCCACTCAAGCGCCTGCTGCTGGCCACCGCCGCCCTGGCCTTCACTGCCCAGGGCTGGGCCGCCGATTTGACGCTCGACGTCTACAACCCCGGTGCGGCGGCGGTTTTTCCAGTGACGTCGGTGTTGGTCAGTGGTGAGAAAGAGGCGATTCTGGTGGACGCCCAGTTCGGCAAGACCCAGGCCGAGCAGGTGGTGGAGAAAATCCGCGCCAGTGGCAAACGGCTGACCACGATCTATATCAGCCATGGCGATCCTGACTACTATTTTGGCTTGGAAACCCTCACCGCCGCGTTCCCCGAGGCCAAGGTGCTGGCGTCGGCGCCGACCGTCGAACACATCAAGCACCCCCTCGACGGCATGCTGAAATATTGGGGGCCGATCCTGAAGACCGATGCACCCACCAAGGCCATCGTGCCCCAGGTGCTAAAGGGCGACAGCCTGACCCTGGAAGGCCAGCGCCTGCAGATCGTCGGCCTCGATGGTCCACAACCGGACCGCAGTTTCGTCTGGATTCCATCGATCAAGGCGGTGGTTGGCGGTGTCGTGGTGGCCGAGAATATTCATGTGTGGATGGCCGACACCCAGACGCCGAAGTCTCACAAGGATTGGTTGGCGACGCTGGATCACATTGAAAAGCTGCAACCGGCCACGGTCATTCCCGGCCATTACCTGGGCGAAAGCGCCCGTTCCCTGGCCCCGGTGACATTCACTGCCGGTTACATCAAGGCCTTCGATGAAGAAACCGCCAAGACCAAGGATTCCGCCGCGCTGATCGCGGCCATGAAACTACGCTATCCGAACTTGGGTGAAGACAGTTCCCTGGAACTGAGTGCCAAGGTGGCAAAAGGCGAGATGAAGTGGTGAGGTATTGAGACAGCGATGAGGCTGGGCTGATGCGCTTTGTGGCGAGGGAGCTTGCTCCCGCTGGGCTGCGCAGCGGCCCCAATACCAGCCAATGAGTCGTGACTGGCACACCGCATGAGCATTTTTGCGACTGCTGCGCAGCCGAGCGGGAGCAAGCTCCCTCGCCACAAGGGCTTCATTTCAAGCCATAAAGGCTCATGTCACTTGGAAATATTCAAGCAACTGCTTCAGTAGCATCTTGTGTAATCAACGGAGAACACCATGAGCAAAATCGCAATCATCGGCGCCACCGGGCGTGCGGGTAGCCAGCTGTTGGAAGAGGCCCTTCGCCGTGGTCACAGCGTGACGGCCATTGCCCGCAACACCGCGAAAATCGGCGAAAGGGCCGGGGTGGTCAGCAAACAGCTGGATGTATTGGACAGCGAGGCATTGACTGCGGCCATCGCTGGCCACGACGTGGTGATCAGTGCCGCGCACTTTGCCACCGTGCCGGCCGATAAAATCATCGCACCGCTGAAGGCCGCCGGGGTCAAGCGCCTGCTGGTGGTCGGCGGGGCTGGTTCGTTGCTGCTGCCGGATAACAGCCGGGTGATCGACAGTGACGGTTTTCCCGAGGAATACCTGGCCGAAGCCAGCGCCGGTGCCGTGTTCCTGGATGTGCTGCGCAAGGAACAGGACTTGGACTGGACCTTCCTCTCGCCTTCGGCGGAGTTCGTTGACACCGAGCGCACCGGGCAGTTCCGAGTGGGTAAGGACCACCTGCTGTTTGATGACACCGGGCGCAGTTGGATCAGCTTCGCCGATTACGCCATCGCGATGATCGATGAAGTGGAAACGCCGCAGTTTTCGCAAAAGCGGTTTACCGTCGGTTATTGATCACAGGGATCAGCCGTGAAGCCGCACCCAGACGCTGACCAGCACCGTCGCCGCCATCAGCCAGGCGACGGCTGCCACGGCCAATGAGGCCTCGAGGCGCATGCGGTCGACCATCACGTACAGCGTTGCGAGATAGACGAAGTACGGAATGATCGACCACATGCCAAACACGATGGTGGTCTTCAGGTCGTCCACCGAGCGGCCCTTGCCGACGATGTAGTGGGCGATCAGGGCGAAGGTGGGGAACAGCGGCACCAACCCGGCGATGTAGTAATTCCTGGTCTTGGCGAGCATCGCCAGGATGACCACTACGGCGGCACCCAGCGCCGCCTTGAAAATCAGATCCACAGGTTCACATCCCAGGTCAGTGGCTCAGGCCATATTTTTTGACTTTGTCGAACAGCGTGGTCTTGGCCATGCCCAGTTCCTGGCTGGCCTGGGTCAGGTTGCCACCGCTGCGTTGCAGGGCGTCCACCAGCAGGTTGCGTTCGAAGGCTTCCACCGCTTCGGCGAAGGCCAGGCCCTGGCTGCCACCGCTGGCGCCGGAGCGCTTGAAGGCCGGCAGGCCCAAGGCGTAGCGCTCGGCGACGTTGCGCAGCTCGCGCACGTTGCCCGGCCAATCATGGCTCATCAGGTTCGACAGGGTCTGGTTGTCCAGCTCCGGCACCGTGCGGTCGAAGCGCAGGGACGACTGCTGGAGGAAATGCTCGAACAGTTGCAGGATGTCTTCGCGCCGCTCGCGCAGGGGTGGCAGCTCCAGGGTCACCACGTTGAGGCGGTAATACAGGTCGCTGCGGAACTGCCCGGAGCGGCCCATTTCGTCCAGGTCGGACTTGGTGGCGGCGATCACCCGGCAATCCACGGCCACGCTCTGGTTCGAACCCAGGCGTTCGAGGGTGCGTTCCTGCAACACGCGCAGCAACTTGATCTGCAAGGGCAGGGGCATGCTCTCCACTTCATCGAGGAACAGTGTGCCGCCATCGGCGTGCTCGATCTTGCCGATCCGGCGCTTGCCGGCACCGGTGAAGGCATTGGCCTCGTGGCCGAAAATCTCGCTTTCGAACAGGTTCTCCGGCAGGCCGCCGCAGTTCAGTGCGACGAACTGCTTGTCGTGGCGCCGACTGAAATCATGCAGGCAGCGGGCGACCAGTTCCTTGCCGGTGCCGGTTTCGCCTTCGATCAGCACGTTGGCCGAGGTGTCGGCGAC
The DNA here is from genome assembly GCF_023701885.1 of Pseudomonas sp. CG7. Classification (NCBI taxonomy): domain Bacteria; kingdom Pseudomonadati; phylum Pseudomonadota; class Gammaproteobacteria; order Pseudomonadales; family Pseudomonadaceae; genus Pseudomonas; species Pseudomonas sp. CG7. Next base: position 68,909 of record NZ_JABAEE010000028.1, read on the forward strand.
GTTGGCGATCAGCGCTCGCAGGTGTTGCATGGCCGGCGAGCGACCAATGATCCGGCCTTCCAGGGAATCGCGTTCGGCCAGTTGCCGCCGCAGCGATGACACTTCCCGGGCCAGGCTGCGCTGCTCCAGGGCGCGGCGGGCGACATCCACCAAGCGTTCAGGAGAGAAGGGCTTCTCCATGAAGTCATAGGCGCCTTTTTGCATGGCGCCCACGGCCATGGAAATGTCGCCATGGCCGGTGATCAGCACCACCGGCAGGCTGCGGTCCCGCGCCTTTAGGCGGGTCAGCAGTTCCAGGCCGTCGATGCCCGGCAGGCGAATGTCGCTGATGACGATGCCGGCAAAGTTATCGTCGACCCGCTCCAGCGCCTCTTCGGCGCTGCCGACGCCGATGCAGGGAATGTCTTCCAGGCTCAAGGCCTGCTGGCAGCCCAGCAGGACGTGGGGGTCGTCTTCGACGATCAGTACGCTCAGGTCGTGGTTCATAGCGGCTCGGCAGGTGAAGGGTTCACCAACGGTAGGGTGAGGACAAACGTGGTGCCACGCTCGAGCGGGTACTCGACGCCCAGGTGCCCACCCGCGGCGGCGGCCAGGCTCGCCGAGAGCGTCAGGCCCAGGCCCAGGCCTTGTTCGCCAGGCTTGGTGGTGAAGAACGGTTCGAACAAATGCTTGCGGGCTTCAGGATCGATGCCGTGGCCATTGTCGCGCACCCGCAAGCGATATTTACCGTCGGCGGCCTGGCCTTCGAGCCACAGTTTCGGCTCGGGTTGCGTCTGCATGGCGTCCAGGGCATTGCCGACCAGGTTCACCAGGATCTGTTCCAGGCGGGTCTGGTCGATTTGCAATTGGACGTCATCGAAACCGCTGTGGATCTGGATGTCCAGGTTTTCCAGGCGTCCGCCCAGCAGTTGCAAGGCAGCTTCGACGGCCTTGCCCAGGCTCGCTCGGCCCTGGTCATCGCCGCGGCGGGCAAAGGCCCGCAGGCTGGCGGTGATCCGGCCCATGCGGTCGATCAATTCATTGATGGTCTTGAGGTTGGTGCTGGCGATGTCCAGTTGGCCGCGCTCCAGGAAACGTACGGTGTTGCCGGACAAAGTGCGCAACGCCGCCAGCGGCTGGTTGAGTTCATGGGCAATACTGGTGGACATCTGGCCGATGGCCGCCAGTTTTCCGGCCTGGACCAGTTCGTCCTGGGCCCGGCGCAAGGTCTCTTCGGCCTGGCGTCGCTCGCGGATCTGGCCCTTGAGTCGTTCGTTGCTGGCACGCAGGTCGGTGGTGCGTTCGGTAATCCGACGCTCGAGCTGGTTGTTGGCTTCCTGCAAGGCTTCCCGGGCGGCGAGGCGGGTGGCGATGACCTTGCGCCGTTCGTTCCAGGCGATCAGCAGGAACGCCACCAGGGCGAAGGCCACGGCCACCAGGATGCCTTGGTTGATCGCCTGGCGACGCAGGTCTTCAAGGGGCGTCAGCAGGGTGAAATTCCACGGGGTATCGCTCAAGGGCCGGGTTTGCGACAAGTAGCTGATGGCGCGCTCGTCGGACACCAGTTCGGTGTTGGCCGGGAAGGTCAGCTTCTCCATGCCTTCGGCCAGGCGTTCCCGGGCCAGGGGCACCAGCTCGTTCAAAGGGAACCAATAATATTGCAGGCTGCGGGCCAGGCGGTCCTTGGTCTCGTCGCTCAGGGGGCGCACCGACTTGAGCCGTCGCGCCGGGTCGCTGGACAGGATGATGATGCCGTTTTCATCACTGACGACCGCCTCCAGCCGCGCCCGCTGCCAGCGCTCCTCCATGGCTTCGAGGCGTACCTTGACCACGGCGACGCCGATGATCTTGCCCTGTTGTTCCAGGCCGTGGGCGAGGTAGTAGCCGGGCTCGCCATTGGTGCTGCCGATGCCATAGAACCGTCCCGGCTGGCCGCGCACGGCGTTCTGGAAGTAGGCGCGGAAGGACAGGTCTTCGCCCAGGTAACTGTCGACATCACGCCAGTTGCTGGTGGCCATCACCCGGCCGGTGGTGTCCATCACGTAGATGGCCCGGCTGCGACTGCGGCGGTTCAGGCCTTCGAGGTATTCGTTGACGGTCTTGCGATGCTCGGGCGTCGGGTCGTCGAGCAGTTGCGAGACGCTCGACTCAAGCTCCAGCAGGCTGGGCAGGTAGGTGTACTTGCTGATCTCGCTCTCGACCGCACGGGCGTGCAGTTCCAACTGGCGCTCGCCATTCTCGGCGAGGCCACGTACGCCGTAGTGCTCGCTGATCCAGAAGCCGAGGTAACCCAGGCCGATCATCAACGCAATGACCAGCGGCGGCAGGAACAGATGGCGGATCAGGCGGGGTTTCACGGCGAGTGATGGCGGCGCGGCGCGATAAAGGGTGGGGTCGCATTTCATCACAGTAGCCTTGGGTCAACCAGTGTGGCGGCGGTCGTCCTTCGAACGCGGTCCTGTGGCGAGGGAGCTTGCTCCCGCTCGGCTGCGAAGCAGTCGCAAAACGGTTCATGCGGTATGCCAGATACATTGCATTTGCCGGTTTTGGGGCCGCTGCGCGACCCAGCGGGAGCAAGCTCCCTCGCCACAAGGATCAGCGCGCCTAAAGAAGGCGACGCTTTAGTGCTGCAGGATTTTCTCAAGGAAATGCTGCGCACGTTCGGAGCGGGCGCTGATGTCGCCGAAGAACTCTTCTTTCGGGCAGTCCTCGATGATCTGGCCCTGGTCCATGAAGATCACCCGGTTCGCCACTTTGCGGGCGAAGCCCATTTCGTGGGTCACGCACATCATGGTCATGCCTTCGTGGGCCAGTTGCACCATCACGTCGAGCACTTCGTTGACCATTTCCGGGTCAAGGGCCGAGGTCGGTTCGTCGAACAGCATCACCACCGGGTCCATCGCCAGCGCACGGGCAATCGCCACGCGCTGCTGCTGGCCGCCGGAGAGCTGGCCCGGGTGCTTGTGGGCGTGGGCCGAGAGACCCACGCGCTCAAGCAATTGCAGGCCTTTCTTGGTGGCTTCTTCCTTGCTGCGGCCCAGCACCTTGATCTGCGCGATGGTCAGGTTCTCGGTGATGGTCAGGTGCGGGAACAGTTCGAAGTGCTGGAACACCATGCCCACGCGCGAACGCAGTTTCGGCAGGTTGGTCTTCGGGTCGGCGATGGACGTGCCATCGACCACGATGTCGCCCTTCTGGAACGGCTCCAGGGCGTTCACGCACTTGATCAGCGTGGACTTGCCCGAACCCGACGGCCCGCACACCACCACAACCTCACCCTTGCTGACCTCGGTGCTGCAATTGGTCAGTACCTGGAAGTCCCCATACCACTTGTTGATGTTCTTGATAGAGATCATACGGCGAACCTTTTTTGCAGACGCTTGACCAGCAGCGAGGCGGCAAAGCTGATTGTGAAGTACACGAGACCTGCGATGATCAGGAACTCATTGGAGCGGCCGATGATGTCGCCATTGGCCCGCGAAGCATTGAGGAAGTCCACCAGGCCGACCGTGTAGACCAGCGAGGTGTCCTGAAACAGGATGATGCTCTGTTGCAGCAACAGCGGGGTCATCTTGCGGAACGCCTGGGGCAGGATGATCAGGCGCATGACCTGGCCATAGTTCCTGCCCAGTGCCTGTGCCGCGCCCATCTGGCCCTTGGGGATCGACTGCACGCCGGCCCGCACGCATTCGCAGAAGTACGCCGCCTCGAACATCATGAACGCCACGACGCAGGAGCCGAACGCACCGATCGGCGTGTCTTCGCCGGAGATCCAGCGCAGCACGAACGGCACCGCCAGGTAGAACCAGGTGATGACCAGCAGCAGCGGGATCGAGCGGAAATAGTTGACGTAGGCGCCAGCGATATTGGAGACCAGCTTGTTGTGGGACAGGCGCATCAGCGCCAGGATCGTCCCCAGGATGATCCCGCCGACGACACCCAGGGCCATCAGCTTGAGGGTCATCACCATGCCGTTCCACAAGCCGGGAATGGCCGGGATGATGCCAGTGAAGTCGAATTCCATTATTTACCCCCCACGGAGATCAGGCCGGGCACCGCGACTTTCTTCTCGACCATGCGCATGAGCAGCATCAGGCTCATGTTCAGGGTGAAGTAGATCAGCGTCGCCAGGGTAAAGGCTTCGAACAGGTTGGCCGAGAACTCGGCGGTCTGCTTGGTCTGCGCGAGCAGTTCCATCAAGCCGATCAGCGAGGCCACGGAGGAGTTCTTGAAGACGTTGAGGAATTCCGAGGTAAGCGGCGGAATGATGATCCGGTAGGCCTGGGGCAGCAGCACGTTCCAGTAGATCTGCGGCAGCTTGAAACCCATGGCGCGGGCGGCGGATTCCTGGCCGCGCGGCAGCGCCTGGATGCCGGTGCGTACCTGTTCGCAGACCCGCGCGGCGGTGAACAGGCCCAGGCACACGACGACGCTCAGGTAGGCCGAGGTGGTCGGGTTCAGGTCCTGCTTGTACCACTCCTGCATATCGGCGGGCAGCAGGTCCGGTACCAGGAAGTACCAGATGAACAGCTGAACCAGCAGGGGCACGTTACGGAAAAGCTCTACGTAGCACGTGGCGATACCCGACACCAGCCGGTTCGGTACGGTACGCATTACACCCAGGATCGAACCCAGCAACAGGGCGATGATCCAGGCGACGACGGCGATGGCGATGGTCCAGCCCAGGCCGGCCACGTACCAGTCGAGATAAATCTCGCTGCCCACGCCGGTGGACTTGAAGAACACGCCCCAGTCCCAGTTGTAATTCATTAGGGTCTCCCCTCAGATCGTTCGATATACAAATGCCCGCCTGGGGAAGCTCCGTTCCCGCCCGGCTTGGAGGCCAGGCACACGCGATCGGCTCGACAGCCACCGGTTCGAGTGTTTCCAGATTTGCCAGCAGGGAGTGACCATCCCCTGAAAGGGCCGGGCCCCTTCAGGAGATAAGGTTAGTCAGAAATCAGGATTTCTTGTCGTCAGCCGCTTTATCGGTCGGCGTGGCGATCAGTGCCTTGAGTTCGTCGCTCATCGGGAAGTTGAGGTTCAGGCCTTTTGGCGGGATCGGTTGCATGAACCATTTTTCGTAGATCTTGTTGATCTCGCCCGAAGCGTAGGTGGCCTTGATGGCGTCATCGACAACCTTTTTGAACGGCTCGTCGCCCTTGCGCATCATGCAGCCGTAGATTTCGTAGGACTGTGGGGTGCCGGTGACGGCCCAGTCATCGGCCTTCTTGGCCTTGGCGGCTTCGCCAGCCAGCAGGGCGTCGTCCATCATGAACGCGACGGCACGACCCGATTCCAGCATCTGGAAGGATTCGCCGTGGTCCTTGGCGGAGATGACGTTCATGCCCATCTGCTTGTCGGCGTTCATGGCCTTGAGGATGCGCTCGGACGTGGTGCCGGCGGTGGTCACGACGTTCTTGCCCTTGAGGTCGTCGAAATCCTTGTACTTGGAGTCTTTCTTGGACAGCAGCTTGGTGCCGATCTCGAAGATGCCAACGGAGAAGGCGACTTGTTGCTGGCGCTCGACGTTGTTGGTGGTGGAGCCGCACTCCAGGTCCACGGTGCCGTTCTGCACCAGCGGGATACGAGTTTGCGAGGTGACCAGGTTGTACTTGACCTGCAGGTTCGGTACGTCGAGCTCTTTCTTCAGGGTTTCGACAACTTTCAGCTGGATGTCATGGGAGTAGCCGACCGGCTTGCCGGAAGCGTCTGCGATGTAGGAGAACGGAATGGAAGCGTCGCGATGCCCAAGCGTAACGACGCCGGACTCTTTGATCTTTTTCAGTGTGCCGGTCAGTTCGGCTGCGAAAACCGGCGTGCTGATCAGAGCGGCAGCAATGGCTGCGCCCAGGAGATGGGGAACGATACGCATCGATGTTTCCTCGACATTGTTTTTTTTATTTCGGCCGGTTCGTCGGCCCTGAGTACTTCGAGATGCCTGGCAGCTCCTGGTGTGTTGGCGTACAGGCATTCGTCTCGAGGAGTGTAGAGCATGAGTCGTGCCAGGCCAGTCTGGTCTGTATAACTATTTGTTTTTTAAACTAATTAATGTTTTGTTTCAGGTTTTGTGCGGCATGGTTTATCCGGTTAGCCGAACTGACTGGTAGGTCGTGTTCGGAAAACCGAATGCCCAGAGATCGCTTTTGATCCTTGTGGGAGCGAGCTTGCTCGCGATAGCGGTGTGTCAGTCACATAGATGTTGAAAGTGCTGGCCTCATCGCGAGCAAGCTCGCTCCCACAGGGTCTCTGTGGTGGATTCCAGAATGCAAAAAGCCCCTGAATCGCGGGATTCAGGGGCTCTTGGGTTTAGCCGGGTATCGCTCAGGCCGCTTCGATCTTGCGGCGATTGTGCTCGACCTTATCCAGGTACTGCTGCAGCTTCTGTTGCTCGGCGGGGGTGGTGAACAAACCCAGCTTGCTGCGGCGCCAGAGGATGTCCTGGGCATCGACGGCCCACTCGTCGCTGCACAGATAATCGATTTCGCGGGTGTAGAGGCCGGCACCGATGTGCTCGCCCAGATCGCCGAGGGCGTGCACGCCTTCGAGCATGCGCCAGGTACGGCTGCCATAGGTGGTGGCCCAGCGCCGGGCGATGTCGGTGGGCAGCCAGTCGAATTTGTCCCGCAGCGCCGAGCACAGTGCTTGCGGGGTGGTCATGTTTTCCCCGCCGGGGAGGGCTTCCACGGCGGTCCAGCTCCCGCGCATCTGTGTGAAGTAGGGCGCCAGTTGCGCCATGGCTGATTCGGCCAGTTTGCGATAGGTGGTCAGCTTGCCGCCGAATACCGACAGCAACGGGGCTTCTTGACCGCCGCCCGACAGCGCCAGGGTGTAGTCCCGTGTCACGGCCGATGGGTTGTCGGATTCGTCGTTGCACAGCGGACGTACACCGGAGTAGCTGTGCAAGATATCGTCGCGGCTGATTTGCTTCTTGAAGTGAGCATTGACCACTTTCAACAGGTAATCGGTTTCGCCTTCGGTAATCGCCACTTTGGCCGGATCGCCGGTGTATTCGCGATCCGTCGTACCGATCAGGGTGAACTGGTTCAGGTACGGAATGGTGAAGACGATGCGCTGATCTTCGTTTTGCAGAATGTGCGCATGCTCGCCTTCGTAGAGTTTCGGCACGATCAGGTGGCTGCCCTGGATCAGGCGGATGCCGTAGGGCGATTCCAGCTTCAGGTCATCGCGAATGAACTTGGCCACCCACGGGCCCGCAGCGTTGACCAGCGCTTTGGCGTGGATCGAAAACAGGCTGCCGTCGGCGCGTTCCAGGTGCAAGTGCCACAGACCTTTGCTGCGACGGGCATTCACGCAACGGGTGCGGGTGTGGACGTGCGCGCCTTTCTCCCGGGCGGCCATGGCATTGAGCACCACCAGCCGCGCGTCGTCGACCCAACAGTCGGAGTATTCGAAGCCTTTGGTGATCTCGCTTTTCAGTGCGCTGTCGGCCCCGAACTTCAGGCTTCTGGAACCGGCGAGTTGCTCACGTTTGCCCAGGTGATCGTAGAGGAACAGGCCGGCGCGAATCATCCAGGCCGGGCGCAGGTGCGGGCGGTGGGGCAGCACGAAGCGCATTTGCTTGACGATGTGCGGGGCCGTGGTCAGCAGCACCTCACGCTCGGCCAAGGCTTCGCGTACGAGGCGGAATTCATAATGTTCAAGGTAGCGCAGGCCGCCGTGGATCAGCTTGCTGCTCGCCGACGAGGTATGGCTGGCCAGGTCGTCCTTTTCGCAAAGGAACACCGAAAGACCGCGACCGGCAGCGTCCGTGGCAATCCCCACGCCATTGATACCGCCACCAATGACGGCGACGTCATAGATCTCGGCGAGAGGGGGCGTAGGCAAGGTAGAAGTGGGCATCGGCTGGCCTCGGGTTCTTTTTCACAATATTTGAATTCGAACATAAATGTTCATTTGCGAAAATACTAGCCCATAAGCACAGCCACGACCAGTCGAATTCGATTGAAATTACTGATCGAATGCGGCTGAAAGGAAAATTTACGAACAAAAAGAGAATTGTGGAATGCTTCTGTGGCGAGGGAGTCCCCGCCGCGTCGCCGACGCTGCGCTGTCGCGCAGCAAACAAGTGCTCGGCTTAAGATGGGGTGCGCGCGGGGAAAGAGGCCGTAGCTATCACTGGTGTGTCCGCACCCGCGAGGGAGAGTGGCCGGCACGGTATC
>NZ_JABAEE010000029.1:0-76814 GCF_023701885.1 Pseudomonas sp. CG7
ATCCCACGGCGATTGGGCAGGGCAGAGGTCTCGGCGGGCGGGATCAGCATCGGTGCCATCGCTACTTTCCTGGGCGTGGGCGGCAGCGTCATGACGGTCCCGCTGTTGCGCCGTTGCGGGCTGAACATGTCGCGCGCGACGTCCATGGCTAACCCGTTGAGTTTGCCGGTTGCGGTGGCCGGGACGCTGACTTACATGGCCATGGCCGGGTTTGCCGAGTTTGATTTGGGGCCGTGGTTTGTGGGTTACATCGACTTGATGGCCTTCGCTGTGCTCACACTTGGCGCGCTACTGGGTATTCGTCTGGCAACGCCATGGATCGGACGGATACCGGATGGGGTTCATGCCTGGGTCTATATTGGATTGTTGGTCGTTGTGATGCTGAGCATATCGATACAATAAAATTTCCATGCAGCGTTGCCGATGTCTTGTAGAAGGAGGATGGCATGTCGGTATCCGATAGTGATTGGAAGCTTTACAACGGACTCCGCGATCTGGCGCTGGAGCGCTTCTGCCAAGGCGTTCTTTCGGATGCGCAGGCGGTGGTCCAGAACGAAGCGTTATCAGCTCACGCTCGATATCGCACGCTCTACGACCTCATGCGAGAGCGGGACAAGAGCTTGGCGATGGCGTTCAACGTAGGTCGACGTCGAGACATTTCTTTATCTTTGAGATTGCTGATTGCGTACGATCTGCTGAGCGATGAGGAATTGGCGATTCTGAGCGAGGAGCTTCGTGAAAGGGTTTCCGACGCTGTCCGTCAACCCTTTGAAATCGAATGGGCCGAAGACGCCTAATATTTTCCGAGAGTTTAAATGCTGATCTTCAACTGCACCGAAGCGGCCAGCAACTTTTTCAGCCGTGTGAGCAAAGGTAAGAAAGTCACCCCGGTAGGAAAACCGCCATCCCCTGTTATCGAGGACGATGAACTGGGTGAGCTCGACGAGCAATGGCTGGTTCATGTAATCATTGTGCAGCGCAAACACGTGTTGATCGTCATCCATGTGCAAACCCGTTACTGCATGATTTTCGCCGGTGCTAAAAAAGCGGACATCGAAGGTTTTGTCCACCGGTTTTCCGAACGATGGATCAATGGCCTGATGCGCCACGCGGGGCACCATGATCTTCTTCGCTGGGTCGATGACGAGCCGATGATGGAGCGCTTCCAGGAAAGTTGCCGTGAGTACGTCTTTTACAAACGTGGTCATCGTGGTGCGCAAAAGCATCTCAATGAGATTTCCTGGATTTTTGAGGACTGCGCTGCCGAATGGGGCACGTTACCCTCCGATGAGTTCTCTGCAGGTCGCTTCGACGGCAATATGAACGACACCCCGAGAAGCAGTAAGGGACATAAGGACTATTACTACCCGGACGAAGAAATGATCGTCCACTGGTTGCGGCGTTATGGCGGCATGGATGAGCCTGCCGCCCAGGCAGCACACGAGCGGCACATCGAAGTGAAACGAGAGATGCGGTCGTTCGAACGGCAACTTGCTCAAGAAGCGCAATGAAGGAGGCTAGCGCTACGGCTAACCCAAGGCGAAATCAGTTATCGGTTAGCCCCGGCGCCTCCCGAATAATGAAGTGATCCAGGTTCTCGATATTGGCACTGAACACCCCGAACGTTTCTTCGGGGTTCTTCTTGCTCGGCACCTGCTTCAACTCCGGCGTGACGCCATAGAAGAAACAATACAACGGCGCATCACTGTCGATGGCATGCTTGATCTCTGCCAGGAACGCTTTGCGCTTGCGGTAGTTATCGATCAGCTTCTTGCTCAGGTAAACGTTGACCGAGTAAGGTTTTTTCTTCGCCTCGTCCGGCTGCTTGAACCAGACCTTTGCTTCGAAATCGATGCGAAAGCTTAGGGTGTAATCCTTGATTTCCTTGATCTTGCCCCAGTAAACCAAGCCTCTGTTGTCCTGCAGATACTCGATCTTCTTGAAGAACGATCCATAGGGCGCCGTGTGCTCGCCAATCTTCAGCGGCTTGCGCTTGAGCAGATCCTTGTCCGCGAAGTTCGAGACGAAACATTCCACTGGGTGGGCGAAGACACTGGTCTTGTCCGGTGTCGAGTCCGGGGCGGAATGAGCGTTATCACCGTGGGAAGATACGGATGAGAGCGTAGGCCGATTCGCTTCAACGTTGTCAGACGGGGCGGACGGCTTGCGCACGTACTGACGCCGAGTCAGCAACAGCTCCGACGGAAAATGCTCCTCGCGGTCGTCATCTGCCTCAACGCTTTCCGCATCCAGTCCCGGCATTTTCGGACTGACATAAGGACAGCCCACGATATGCTGGGTAGTCGGCTGATTCTTGAAATGCGGCGTGCGGATGTAATTGACGTTCTTGGCGTTGAACGTCGTCAGCCGATTCTCCTCATCAAACGCCGCCCGACAAGCATCGTTGGGGCACTGAAAGCGCTCCTTGGCCGAATCGAAGGCCATGGTCTCGTCGAAATTCAGATCCCGAACGTCATAGATCGAAAGCTTGGCATCGAGGCTGAGGCAATAGGCGGTGTCGAATTTCATCGGGGCTCGGGTCCGTGAGAGGAAGTGTATTAATACCGAAGGGCAGGGCGGGATGCACCCGAAGTTTCAACGCATCACAAACCCTGTGGGAGTGAGCTTGCTCGCGATTCCCAAACCCAACCCCGCCATCAAGCCCGCCACCCGTGGCGAGGGAGCTTGCTCCCGCTGGGCTGCGCAGCGGCCCCCGATCCGCAGTTTCTTACTCAGGGAAATCGATATCATAATGCTGGTTTTTGCTCGACAACGTGGCCTCTAGTTATTTCGAACAGAAATAGGGAGAGATCGATTTTCCATTTTTGGGTATGTCATCAACATGGATTGGGATGATCTGAAGGTCTTTATCTTCGTGGCTAAATCGAACAACGTGACCGAGGCTGGAGTCTCGCTCAAGGTTTCGGCCTCGACGGTGTCGCGCAAGATCGCGGCGCTTGAGGAATCGCTCGGTACGGTATTGTTTTCGAAGAACACTAACGGCTACTTCCTGACTGAGGCGGGAAGGGCGTTGCTGCCATTGGCATTGGAAACGGAGGAGCGTTTCAAACTGATCGAGCGGCAGATGTCGCAACCGGGTGATCGGATGGCGGGACAGGTGCGCATCGATTGTCCGGAGCTCATGGGCACGCACTTGATCATTCCGCAGCTCGCGGCCTTTCATGATCAGTACCCCGAGATCAGCTTCGATTTCATTAACTCGGCGGTGTCGTCGAAACTTACACAGAGCCACAGCGACATCATTATCCGCTTGCGCAGACCGGAGAACGGTAACTTCACCATGCGCCGGGTCGGCACATTGAGGCAGGGGCTTTTCTGCTCCCAGGCTTATGCCGATGCCAATGGTCTGCCGGCCGAACCTGCCGACCTCAAGCACCACAGCCTGATTGGTTGGACCGAAGAAATGTCATACATGCCGCTCGCCCAATGGTTGAGCGAGATGGCCGGGGACCAGAGGCTGTGGATGCGCGTTTCAAACCTGAATGCGCAGCTCAAGGCCGTCGAAGCCGATCTGGGGATTGCCGCGTTACCCGTCTATGTCGGACATCAATCCGGTCTGTGCCAGGTGTTGGCCGATCGCCCTGGGCGCAGCTCGGAAATCTGGTTGCTGCGCAACCAGGCTACCCAGGGTGTGAGTCGCGTTGATCGAGTGGTGGAGTATCTGACGGAGCTGTTTCACGGCGATATTGCATGAACAGGGGGCTGGCCATGGGAACCTCCTTAAAGCGGACCGATGCGCAGGAAAATCCAAACAGCCACCGCTATCAACATCAGGCCGAACGCGGCGTTCTGAAACATCAGCCATTTGGGGCGCGATTGGATCAGTTTCTGCACGGTCGACCCCATCGACACCCAGATGACGTGCGAGAAGAAGTTCAGCGAAATCAGCGCCGCACTGAGGATCAACACGACGGCGCTGCTGGTCTCGCCGGAAGGCATGAACGTGGAAAACATCACCAGCAACATCACGATCCCTTGCACGTTGCCCAGTTGTACAACAATGCCGTCCCGAAATTGCAGGTGCATGGCCTTGTCGGTGGGGGCCCTCAGTGGACGACGCAGCATGCGCACACCCAGCCACAGGATGTAGAAACTGCCTACCACCTGCAGCGCCCACACCAGCGTCGGATTGTTCGTCAGCGTGTGATAAAGGCCTAGGCCGACCAGCACGGCGATCAGGAAGTAAGTCATGTCGAGCCCAACGATAAACCGCACCGAACGACGCACACCGCTTTGCGCACCCGACGTCGCCACCATCAAGTTGCCCGGGCCTGCACTCAGGGTCAGCGGCACCATGGTCGATAGCCAAAGCAACCAGTTGATGCTGAGAATCTCTTGCATGTCGTCTTCCTTGATCACAACGCGGACTGAACTCCGGCAAGTCTAATTCGCGGTTGCTTCTAAGGTTATGGCGAGGAGCGCAAGGCGGTTTTCCATAAATGGGGGAAGGGTGGGGGGGAGGGGGGCGCTCGCGACTACCACAACAATTCAGCCATCAGGCCTGCCACCTGCCTATGGCGAGGTGATTTAGCGAAACGTCGCACCGCCCCGCTGGGCTGCGAGGCGGCCTTCTTTATAGTCCCAGCTTGAAGTAGTCGGCATCATAATGCCGATTTTTCGCTAAACTCTGCCAGTAATCGGAATTTTATTGCTGATAAATGGGCTTTGGGCGAGACTAACCGGCATCATAGTTCCGGTTTATTTGAAAATGTCCGAACAACTCACCATCCAGACTTACGTTGAAGGCCATTGGCGCGACGCTGTGGTCTTCAGCGTGTCGAACGCTCAGAAGGTTGAGAAGTCGCGATGCAGCGTATCCTACGACCAAGATTACTTGGTTCACTTCATTCATAAGCTAGATACCGCGTTTGAACACGCCCTCAGCGTAAACCTTCCGCTGAGCTGGAACGCTGTCGATGGTAAAGGCTATCCCCCATTCGTCTACGACATCATACCGGCTGGAGCTGCTCGGAAATCGTTGCAGAAGAGATTCGGTGGGGAAAAGCCAGACGGCATGGACATGAGTTTTTTCCTCCTGAGCCGCTGCACACCTTCGCCCATTGGACACTTAAGGGTGAAGGAGTCTTTTGAGCATATCGACCAGACTCGCAAAGAGGCCTTTGCGCGCAAAGAGGTCGTAGACAGAACGAGTGATTTCCTCGAATACGCCTACGAATCTGGCGCTGCATTGGGCGGAGCTACGGGCGCTCAGGGGGAGGCTCCAAAGCTGATTATGGTTGAGGATGGGGATGGCGCGCTTTATGCCGATGCGATGCTTTCTGACGAACTTGCGCGTCGTCATTGGTTGGTGAAGTTTGCTCGCAACCAAGCGACTGAGCGCGACAAGATCATCCTGCGGGCCGAGTACCACTACTACAAAGCGATCTCCCAACTCGGTTTGAACACGATATCTACAGATGGACTGGTGCTTGAGGAAGCCGATAAGCCAAGCCTGTGGATGCCGCGCTTTGATCGGCGAGTCGCCAACGGCATGGTGGAGAGGATTCCGGTCGAGTCGATTTATTCAGTGTGTCAGAACACCGAGCCTGGTTCGAGAATGAATCATGAGGATGTGCTCAGTCGCCTGATCCATCTGTGGCGTACGAATGGACAGGAAGGTGAGCTTGAAGAGCTGGTATTTGAATACCTTCGCCGTGACCTGCTGAACCGTATCCTGGGAAACTCGGACAACCATGGGCGCAACACGGCCATCTTCAGATATCGGGACAAATTCGAACTGGCGCCGATCTATGACCTTGCACCGATGGTGCTCGATCCGGAAGGCGTCACTCGGGTAACCAAATGGAAGGTCGAGCATATGGGAAGTCCAGACTGGAAAGCGGTCTGCAGTGACTTCCAGGACTTGGTCAGCCCTGACGTGCTTTTCGAGCGTCTGCTTGGAGCCGCCGAGACATTCAGGGCTTTACCGGATCTGCTGGTTGATCTTCCAGAGGAAGTGAGGCGCGCTCAGTCTATTCCGTTGAACAATTTGGATAAGCGCCTGGCTGAATGGGGGCTGCGATGAAAGAGAACATCAACGAACGGCGCAGGGAGCTCATTGACGACATCGTCATGCAACATGTAACGGGGATCGAAACCCTGGGAACCGCTATCCGCCGGCTACGGCTTGAGGTGACCGGTCTGGATCAGGAAACCTTTGCTGTCATGTGCAACATGTCGACCAAGGCCCTGTACCAGATCGAGAAGGACAAGGGTAATCCAACCCTAAGCACCATCGAAGCCATCTTGAGGAAGTTCGGGCTGCGCCTGGGACTGACGAAGTCTGCCACGACCCTTTACACGCCGCCGCCCAAGCCGCAAAAAACGACTCCCCAAATGCCCGTTCGCGGTGTTAATCCTAAACGTAAGACCGCAGCACAGCTCGGTACGAAGGCCAAGGATGGCGACAAGGGCGCGGCCGGGTAGGTGGAGAAATGTTCAGAAACGCCAGCTTGAACCTATCGAGCGCTCAAGCTTGGGTCAGTTGAATCCGTGGAGACGGTGTATGAGTGAACAGGTGCAAGTAACCCTGCGCGAAGCAAAGTCCCAGCTCTTACAACTGGGTGTACGTGCATGGCAGGGCGACAAGGTGGTGATCACCAAGACCGGTAAGCCTTATCTGGATCTGCTGCCCCATGTCGCTACACCGCAGGCGCGCAAGCCTGGGCGGTTGAAGGGGAAGATCAGGATGTCGGCGGATTTCGACCGCACACCTGAGGACATCATCAAGGGTTTTGAGTGCCGGCTCTGAGTGTAGGTGAATCCTCTTGATCTGAGATTTCAGCGGATACCTCAGCCGTGCAGGCCTCGTCGAACTCTCGCATGGTGGTCTCGTCGATAGCGCCGATTTTCAGCAGCGCTTCGGCCGAGCTGTGAATCGACTCGAAAGCCTTACTTTTGATTACTGTCTTCACCGGACGCCTACACTCAGTAGGCTCATAAGGATGGAATGTTCGTGCTCCCCGGAATGTGCATCAAGAAAAACCATATCCTGACTAATACCTTGAGAGCTAGAAACACCTAAGACGAACTCTCGTTCCGTAGCGACAGCGAGCCTCCGCGCAAAAGGAATCAAGCGGTTGGCCTGCTCGATGCCATAGTTCTCAATGGGAAGGTTCAACCCAATAAACCAATCGGGCGAGTCATTCTCAGATACGCTCTCATCGCGTTCGTGTTTCTGATTCACGAGGAATGCACCCAGCTCAGACCATTCGCAAACGAGATCATTGAACGCAGCCACAAGCTGTGCCTCGACAGCGTCGTTGTCGCTGCCATCTACATATAGATAAAGCATGTCCTGAGCGTCCGAGGGCTAGAAAGCACCTATGATAGCGCTGGCGCATGCCAGTGTGAGCAGATGCCCGCCACCGTGCTTATAAGTGGGGATCGGGTAGATGACTTCGCCGGATGATTACAAAATAGCCGCCGCCCGAACGATGGACGACGGCTTCCGATTGAATCTCAAAACCCTCGCAAAATCCGAGAGGCTTTCCGCCACCAGGACTCATGCTGGCTAAACGGATCATCCACCAGCACCGCCGGCATATCCCGCAAGCGAATCCATGGCTCATCCTGCCAGAGCAGCATGCAGAGCGACATCTTCGGCCAATCCAACACGCTCAACGTAGGCCGTTCCACCTTATGCGAATAGCGCTCATCCCGCAGGGTTGGCACTACCTGATGCGTGATCCACTCACGCAGTAACCGATACTCAGGACAGTAGTGATAAACCAGCAGCGCATAGACGCCCGACTCGCTCAGCATCAGACGCTCTTCGGTCAAACCGTGGACATGCACGAACATCATCCGGCGCTGGTCAGGGTCAAGCTTGCGGGTCATGCGCTCGTCGAGGTGTTTGCTCATCAAGCGTCCCAAATCGGAGGCGCTGAACCAAGCTTGGTTTTCAACCAAGAGGGCATGCAGATGAATATTGTGGCGAATAAATTGAGTAGGAATCAGTGGATCAGACATGACCGACCTCCTTGTAGGAAGGCGCGCAGTCAGGTGTAGCGCTGTAGCTGATTTCCTTCAGGATGAAGAGACGATTCTTAGGCATATCCTTTACCTCTACTTGTAGCTTTCTTAGGGCTAAGGCGCCGGGAGTTAAGAAGCCCCAAGTAGAAGGCCGGACATATTCCCCTTTCGGGTCTTGTATTAGCCCACTCCCGACATGGCAGAGGTTTTTCTTATGTCCACGAAAAATCCGTAGGCACAAAAAAGCCGCGTCTTTCGGGTGCGGTCAGGCCGCTACTTGAGGCGTTTCTTAGGCGCCGGAGTGGAAAGGGTAGGGGTTTCTCGTAGATAGGTCAAGACTATCCCGTACCAAAAAAATAATATGCGTGATTCTGTAAGAAAGGGGTAAGGCTATATGGCGCTACCCCTGTTTTTTATATTACTTATGAGTGGATGGAGATATATTCATTAAGTTTTGTATTTAATATGCTGAATGCTGAGTTTAATGTGCTTGCGTCGTTAATGCTTCGTACTGCAGAGTCAAATGAAAGATAAGCGCTATCAGCCTCGTTGGGGTTGGTTCTGGCGAGATTTTGATTTATTTTTCTGCTAGTGTCGAAGTGTTCTAGAAATTGCCGGATAGTCGAAGGAGGTACATCATTCTTGGATAGCTGATAGTAAAGAGGAATTAAACCGTGGTTAGCAAGTAACGGGTCTTTTTCATGGAAAATAAGTTCCATGCGATCAATGGTGTTTTTTGCTCTGAAGGCGGCATCGCGAAGTTTGTCAGGGTTTTCGGTGTTGGCGCCATCTTTAACCATCTTGTCTAGTTGTTTCTTTTTTGTGTCGACAAAATGTTCGTTGTATTCGATTAGAAGCAATTTTGCGGCTAGATTGTTGTCTTGACCACGTGTAGTGCTGAATTTTACCTTGCTTTTGAAGAAGCTTCGGTCAGACAGCCCTCTGATTAAGTCAGGAACGATACCCTCCATGGCGTTGCGTAACTCAGCGCCAGTTAGGGGTTTGCTCTTGTTAAGGCGAATGAATAGATCCCGAATTTTTTCTACGTCGTCGGTTATTACGCTCATTATGTCAAGATTGAACTCCTCTAGGGATTCAACGATGTCCGAGTGTTCGGTCTTTAGTTGGGAGTAAAATTTTCCACCGACCTTTACGCTTGGATTTTTGTAATATACAAAATCTGAGTTGAGTGGGATCAAGTCAGAGAAAAAAGAAAAAATTGCTTCCAGTCGCTGTCGACCATCAATAACAGCGTAGGGAAGACTTTTTTCATTTAATGGTGAATTAACAATGGTGAAATCGGATAGGTAAATTTTCGGAATGTCAAACTCATTGATTATGGAGTCGATTAAGTAGGCTTTGTCGAAATCACCCCATAAATTACCTTTGCGTTGGTAAGATGGCTCAAAATCAATCTTATCTTTCTGTTTGAACCACCAGCTAAGCGTTCTAGTGGCATGGGCTTGAACTTTAAATATTCTGGTCATACCGAAAATCCGAATAGGCGTTTGGTTTCTTTGGCTAACCCTTCAAGGTCAGGATATATGACGGCGTCGGTAATGCCCATCCATATTAATTTGTTCAGGATGGTTCCGATGTCGGTGCTCGGAATTATTATCTTTTTTAAGGTGTCTTGTTCGAAATTCCCATTTGTGTAAGTTTTTTCCATTGGGTTTAATGACTTTCCAAATAGCGAAAATGAACCCCTTTGAGCTACGATTCTGGGGCTGTTGTGTATGCCCAGAAGAGCTACTGGCTGTTCGTGCATATATTGGTAGTCTTTAGCTGGTGCATAGCTATTAACCATGGTTTCGGTAGGTGACATTGCCCCCCCCCTGATAGCTATTGTGGCTAAATACGCAGCGATTCCATTTGGCGGGAGATAGAATCCATACGGCTGCATCATTATCATAGCCACCGGTGCTGTTTTTTTGTGCTGAGCTCAGCGCAAAGAAAAGCGCAATTAATGGGTTTTCCGTCCAGTCCAAGAGTCTAGTTGGCATGCCGTAGTGCTGCATTAAAAAAAGTAGCTCCCAGTCGTCTTCTAAACGGTGGGGTAAGTAGGGAACGGACCTTTCTTTAAAGCGCGTAATTAATTTATTTTCGTAAGAAAAAAGTGAGGCGCTATCTGTTATTTGTTGATGACGATGGATGGAGGGCGAAAGTGTGTACCGCGCGTTACCGGTGCCTCTGAACCATATTGCCGTGCTGTCATCGCTTTGGCCTAGATCGGCGTGCGTCAGATAGTCTTGAAATGACGTTGCAGTTATTGTGTTCAGAACGGGCATGTAGCATTACCTTTCAAGAGCTCGTACGGATTCATAAGATTAGTGACGACGTTTGGAATGGCTGAGATCTCACATAAGGCATGCTTGCGTAGTGTGGGCATCCCTTCAGTTTCGTTTTAACATAAATTGATGCTGTAATGCCATCATGACGATACTGGTTTGGGGATTCTCTGTCTACTATCTAAATAACTCCGCGGTGGTAGTTGCTCTTAGAGAGGTAAATTGGCATAAAAAGGGCTGCGCAATGGCAGCCCTTCATTCATGCAGTTAGATAAGCTAAAAATCAATCCCAGCTCAAAGCCCCACCCGTCTGATACTCAATCACGCGCGTCTCAAAGAAGTTCTTCTCTTTCTTCAAGTCCATGATCTCGCTCATCCAAGGGAACGGGTTGGTCGTGCCTGGATACTCTTCCTTCAACCCAATCTGCGACAAACGACGGTTGGCGATGAACTTCAGATAGTCCTCCATCATCGCCGCATTCATCCCCAGCACCCCACGAGGCATGGTGTCGCGGGCGTATTCGATTTCCAGTTGGGTCCCTTGCAGGATCATCTGGGTCGCTTCTTCCTTCATCTCGGCATCCCACAGGTGTGGGTTTTCGATCTTGATCTGGTTGATCACGTCGATGCCGAAGTTCAGGTGCATGGATTCGTCGCGCAGGATGTACTGGAACTGCTCGGCGACGCCGGTCATTTTGTTGCGGCGGCCCATGGAGAGGATCTGGGTGAAGCCGCAATAGAAGAAGATGCCTTCCAGGACGCAGTAATAAGCGATCAGGTTGCGCAGCAACTCTTTGTCGGTGTCCGGGGTGCCGGTTTCGAACTTCGGATCGGAGATCGAACGGGTGTATTTCAGGCCCCAGGCAGCTTTTTTCGCGACCGATGGAATCTCGTGGTACATGTTGAAGATTTCGCCTTCATCCATGGCCAGCGATTCGATGCAGTACTGGTAGGCGTGGGTGGGGATCGCCTCTTCGAAGGCTTGGCGCAGGATGTACTGGCGGCACTCCGGGTTGGTGATCAGGCGGTACACGGCCAAGACCAGGTTGTTGGCAACCAGGGAGTCGGCGGTGGAGAAGAAGCCCAGGTTGCGCATCACGATGCGGCGTTCGTCGTCGGTCAGGCCTTCCGGGTTTTTCCAGAGGGCGATGTCGGCGGTCATGTTGACTTCTTGCGGCATCCAGTGGTTTGCGCAGCCGTCCAGGTACTTCTGCCAGGCCCAGTCGTATTTGAATGGCACGAGCTGGTTGAGGTCGGCGCGGCAGTTGATCATGCGCTTTTCATCGACGGCGACACGGGCGGAGGCGCCTTCGAGTTCGGCGAGGCCTTCGGCGACGTCGAGTTTGTCGAGGGCGGCCTTGGCGCGAATGATCGCGGCCGAGTCGCTGGCCGTCACGGCCCGGGCTTCGAGGGCGGCGGCACCGCCGGCGCTGTCGAGGCGGTCCATGTTGGCTTCAGAAGCGTGGCCGGCGTTGGCGCCTTTTACAGCGACTTCGCCACTGTCTTCTTTGTCGAATTCGTCCCAGCTCAGCATGACTTGTCGTCTCCTGCGTGAGGGCCAGATGCCCGATGAAGGCCTACTGGCCGCGGTGGATCTTGAAAAATCGTTTGTTGCAGCAGCTGACGCAGGCAATAAACAGAAAAATGTACGGGTCATTCCGGAGCGGCGGTGAACGCGAGGAGGCGATGGGCCTCTGCGTGGGCTCCAGGCGGGCGGGATCCCCTGTAAGGGAATATTGCAGGCCCGTTTAAGGCGGCATTATAAGGACTTTTTTGCCTACGTGCTGCGGCGAAATAGCTCACAGAAGGGGCGGCGGGGGGGCATATCCGCGTGGGAGCGAGGGTTTACAAGGCTTTGGCCGCTCAAGATTTTTTTTGCATGAAGCGGATCGCGGATTTTTTTGATCAAAAAAACAGCGTTTTTTGCGGTTTTGCACTACATGTTGTGTTTGTGGAGGGTTTTCGGCGGTTCTAGACACAACCTGGCCCGATCGAAATCGGGCCATGGAAATTGCCAGTTGTGATCAGCCGTTGGAGCAACCGTTGCCCATGATGCTGTAGCGCAGGATGTGGCGTTGGCCTTTGGAGTCGTCGTATTCCATCTTCGCCGGAACCACTTCGCAGACGTTCGGGATGTCGCTCATGGAGATGACTTTGGCGATATCCAGGTGGGTGGAGTAGGTGTACTCCTCGATGGCCGGTTTTTGCTGTGCTGCGTCGATCGGAGTCTCATCCGCCATTGCGGTGGCGCACAGGCTGCCGAGGACCAGGACCCATAAAGCTTTCATTTGTATTTCACCTTTTTGAGGTCGAGTGGGGTCACGCAACCTTTTTGGGGTTGCGTGTGGAGCAAGTGTTGGAAGTTGGATTAACGGCCTTCGTGGGGGCTGTGTTGCGCTAATCGTGTTTGCCGGTTGGCGAGGTGGATTTTAGAAGGTGAGGGTGGGGGTAAACAGACTCGGTTTTGATAAACACTGTTGGTTGATCTGGTAATAATCGACTGGGAGTCGGTGGCTGTCTGGTGAATTGCTATTGGATGGGCAGGCGCCATCGCGAGCAAGCTCGCTCCCACAGGGGGAGCGGCGTTGGACGTAAAGTGAGCGTTCAATGGAGATCAACTGTGGGAGCGAGCTTGCTCGCGATAGCGGTGGATCAGTTTGCATGGATATTGACTGACCCACCGCCATCGCGAGCAAGCTCGGCTCCCACTAGTACCGACATTTTGTAGGGACTTGTTACTACCATCGTCGAATGGTTCTATAGGCCCGCCCCGGGCTACAACGGGATCATACAAAAACAACTATTCACCGAGGTAAGAAAGATGAGTGCGGCTTCTGTGTATCCCGTTCGTCCCGAGGTAGCGGCCAATACGCTGACTGACGAGGCGACCTACA
The DNA here is from genome assembly GCF_023701885.1 of Pseudomonas sp. CG7. Classification (NCBI taxonomy): domain Bacteria; kingdom Pseudomonadati; phylum Pseudomonadota; class Gammaproteobacteria; order Pseudomonadales; family Pseudomonadaceae; genus Pseudomonas; species Pseudomonas sp. CG7. Next base: position 13,178 of record NZ_JABAEE010000029.1, read on the forward strand.
AGGCCATGTACCAGCAGTCGGTCGTCAACCCCGATGGCTTCTGGCGCGAGCAGGCCAAGCGCCTCGATTGGATCAAGCCTTTCACCACGGTGAAGCAGACTTCTTTCGACGATCACCATGTCGACATCAAGTGGTTCGCCGACGGCACCTTGAACGTGTCCTACAACTGCCTCGACCGTCACCTGGCCGAGCGCGGCGATCAAATTGCGATTATCTGGGAGGGCGATGACCCGTCCGAGAGCCGCAACATCACTTATCGCGAGCTGCACGAAGAAGTCTGCAAGTTCGCCAACGCCCTGCGCGGCCAGGACGTGCACCGCGGCGACGTGGTGACCATCTACATGCCGATGATCCCTGAAGCCGTGGTCGCGATGCTGGCCTGTACCCGGATCGGTGCGATTCACTCGGTGGTGTTCGGTGGTTTCTCCCCCGAAGCCCTGGCGGGCCGGATCATCGACTGCAAATCCAAAGTGGTGATCACCGCCGACGAAGGCATTCGCGCCGGCAAGAAGATCCCGCTCAAGGCCAACGTCGATGACGCGCTGACCAACCCGGAAACCAGCAGCATCCAGAAAGTCATCGTGTGCAAGCGCACGGCGGGCAACATCAAGTGGAACCAGCACCGTGACATCTGGTACGAAGACCTGATGAAGGTCGCCGGTACCGTTTGCGCGCCGAAAGAGATGGGCGCCGAAGAAGCGCTGTTCATCCTCTACACCTCCGGCTCCACCGGCAAGCCGAAGGGCGTGCAGCACACCACGGCTGGCTACTTGCTGTACGCGGCGCTGACCCATGAGCGCGTGTTCGACTACAAACCGGGCGAGGTCTACTGGTGCACCGCCGACGTGGGTTGGGTCACCGGCCACAGTTATATCGTCTACGGCCCGCTGGCCAATGGCGCGACCACGCTGCTGTTCGAGGGCGTGCCGAACTACCCGGACATCACCCGGGTGGCCAAGGTTGTCGACAAGCATAAGGTCAGCATCCTCTACACCGCGCCGACCGCGAGCCGCGCGATGATGGCCTCGGGCACCGCCGCGGTCGAAGGTGCCGATGGCAGCAGCCTGCGCCTGTTGGGGTCGGTGGGCGAGCCGATCAACCCGGAAGCCTGGGACTGGTACTACAAGAATGTCGGCAAGGAGCGTTGCCCGATCGTCGACACCTGGTGGCAGACCGAAACCGGTGGCGTGCTGATCAGCCCGCTGCCAGGCGCCACGGCGTTGAAGCCAGGTTCGGCCACGCGTCCGTTCTTCGGCGTGGTGCCGGCACTGGTGGACAACCTCGGCAACCTGGTCGAGGGCGCCGCTGAAGGCAACCTGGTGATCCTCGATTCGTGGCCAGGCCAGGCGCGTACGCTGTACGGCGACCATGACCGTTTTGTCGACACCTACTTCAAGACCTTCAGTGGCATGTACTTTACCGGTGACGGCGCTCGTCGCGACGAGGACGGCTACTACTGGATCACCGGTCGGGTGGATGACGTGCTCAACGTCTCCGGCCACCGCATGGGCACCGCCGAGATCGAAAGCGCCATGGTCGCCCACCCGAAAGTCGCCGAAGCGGCGGTGGTGGGCGTGCCGCACGACATCAAGGGGCAGGGCATTTATGTCTACGTCACTCTCAATGCCGGCGAAGAAACCAGCGAGGCCCTGCGCCTGGAGCTGAAGAACTGGGTGCGCAAGGAGATCGGTCCGATTGCTTCGCCGGACGTGATCCAGTGGGCACCGGGGCTGCCGAAGACCCGCTCCGGCAAGATCATGCGCCGCATCCTGCGCAAGATCGCCACGGCGGAATACGACGGGTTGGGTGATATCTCCACCCTGGCCGACCCGGGTGTGGTGGCGCACCTGATCGAGACGCACAAGACCATGAACGTGGCCTGACGGTCGCGTGTAGCACCGAAAGCCCCGCCCGGAGTTTTCCGGGCGGGGCTTTTTTATGGGCGCGCTGGGAGGGCCTGAAGTGTGGTGCCTTTGTGGCGAGGGAGCTTGCTCCCGCTCGGCTGCGCAGCAGTCGTAAACCGGTCAATGCGGTATGCCTGAACAAGCGCGGTGCCTGGCTATTGGGGCTGCTGCGCAGCCCAGCGGGAGCAAGCTCCCTCGCCACAGGGTTTGGTGGTTGGCTGACAGGTTCGAATAAATATCGGCGTTTAAAGTAGGAGGCGTCTGAACGTTACCGACGTTTCGAAATGTGTAACCAAAGGCGCCATAACGGGGCGATGTGAAACGCTAAGCCCCGCCATAGGGCGGTTCCAGGCGTCTGTGAAAATAAGCCGACACGCTGTGCTTGCCGGATTAGAAGGGTTTGCGAATAATTGGCCCGCTATTTGCAGCATAGATCGGTTTCCCTTCTTTTGCTCTTGCATGAATTTGCGGGGCTGTCAATGTGCTCAAACAGCTTTCTTGGTGCTTCTGTAATTTGTTGTCGCATTGAAGAAATATCGGCTTCGGGCCTGTCGTTAGAATGCCGATCACTCGCTCGTCGTGGCTCGCGTTGGATAAATCGTGAGCTTCCTAGGACGCAGCACCAAAGTTCGTTTCACCCATTCGCATATTGGGCTGTTGCTCACTCTGCCGTTTTTGCCCTTTACCGATGGAGTCCCAAGATGAAGAAACTTGTGCTGCTTGGCGCCCTGGCACTGTCCGTGCTGTCCCTGCCGCCCTTCGCTGATGAGAAGCCCCTGAAGATTGGTATCGAAGCGGCTTACCCTCCGTTCGCCTCGAAAGCCCCGGATGGCAGCATCGTCGGTTTTGACTACGACATCGGCAACGCGCTGTGCGAAGAAATGAAGGTCAAGTGCGTGTGGGTCGAGCAAGAGTTCGACGGCCTGATCCCGGCGCTGAAGGTGCGCAAGATCGACGCGATCCTGTCGTCCATGTCGATCACTGAAGATCGCAAGAAGTCGGTTGATTTCACCAACAAGTACTACAACACCCCGGCCCGCCTGGTGATGAAGGCCGGTACCCAGGTCAGCGACGGCCTGGCCGAGCTCAAGGGCAAGAACATCGGCGTGCAGCGCGGTTCGATCCACGAGCGTTTCGCCCGTGAAGTGCTGGCCCCGCTGGGTGCCGAGATCAAGCCGTACGGTTCGCAGAACGAGATCTACCTGGACGTGTCCGCCGGCCGCCTCGACGGCACCGTGGCAGACGCTACCCTGTTGGATGACGGCTTCCTCAAGACCGATGCCGGCAAGGGCTACGCATTTGTAGGTCCAGCCTTTACCGACGAGAAATACTTCGGCGACGGTATCGGTATCGCGGTTCGCAAGGGCGATGCGCTGAAAGGCAAGATCAACAACGCGATCACCGCCATTCGCGAGAACGGCAAGTACAAGCAAATCCAGGACAAATACTTCGCTTTCGACATCTACGGCAAGTAACGACGTCCCGCCACTCGTGCGAAATGGCGCAAGCAACAGGATCTCTGCGGTTTGCGCCATTTTTTCATCCCACTTTCGAGGACCTGAATCATGTTGAAAGGCTACGGGGCTGTCATCCTCGATGGCGCATGGTTGACGCTTGAGCTCGCCTTGTCGTCCATGGCCCTGGCCATCGTCCTGGGGTTGATTGGTGTCGCGTTGCGCCTCTCGCCGGTGCGCTGGCTGGCGTGGCTGGGCGACCTGTATTCCACGGTCATCCGCGGCATTCCCGATCTGGTGCTGATCCTGCTGATTTTCTACGGCGGCCAGGACCTGCTCAACCGCGTCGCGCCGATGCTTGGCTATGACGACTACATCGACCTGAACCCGCTGGCGGCCGGTATCGGCACGCTGGGTTTCATCTTCGGTGCGTACCTGTCGGAAACCTTTCGCGGTGCCTTCATGGCGATCCCCAAGGGGCAGGCCGAGGCGGGCATGGCGTATGGCATGAACAGCTTCCAGGTGTTCTTCCGGGTGCTGGTGCCACAGATGATTCGCCTGGCGATTCCGGGTTTCACCAACAACTGGTTGGTGTTGACCAAGGCCACTGCGCTGATTTCCGTGGTGGGCCTGCAAGACATGATGTTCAAGGCCAAGCAGGCGGCGGATGCCACTCGCGAGCCTTTCACCTTCTTCCTCGCAGTGGCGGCGATGTACCTGGTGATCACCAGTGTCTCGTTGCTGGCGTTGCGTCACCTTGAGAAGCGCTACTCGGTAGGCGTAAGGGCGGCTGATCTATGATCTTCGACTACAACGTCATCTACGAAGCGTTGCCGCTGTATTTCAGCGGCTTGCTGACCACTCTGAAGCTGTTGGCCCTGTCGCTGTTCTTCGGCCTGCTGGCGGCGCTGCCCCTGGGGTTGATGCGGGTGTCCAAGCAGCCGGTCGTCAACATGACGGCCTGGCTCTACACCTACGTGATCCGCGGCACGCCGATGCTGGTGCAGCTGTTCCTGATCTACTACGGGTTGGCGCAGTTCGCGGTCGTGCGCGAGAGCTTCCTCTGGCCATGGCTGTCCAGCGCAACGTTCTGTGCGTGCCTGGCGTTCGCCATCAACACCAGTGCCTACACCGCCGAAATCATCGCCGGCAGCCTGCGGGCCACGCCCAACGGTGAGATCGAAGCGGCCAAGGCCATGGGCATGTCGCGCTACAAGCTGTATCGCCGGATCCTGCTGCCGTCGGCCCTGCGCCGGGCGCTGCCGCAATACAGCAACGAAGTGATCATGATGTTGCAGACCACCAGCCTGGCCTCCATCGTGACCCTGATCGACATCACCGGTGCCGCGCGCACGGTGAACGCGCAGTATTACTTGCCGTTCGAGGCCTACATCACCGCCGGTGTGTTCTACCTGTGCCTGACCTTCATCCTGGTGCGCCTGTTCAAACTGGCCGAGCGCCGCTGGCTGGGTTACCTGGCCCCGCGCAAGCACTGATAACGCATCGATCCGATCGACTGCTCAACGACTGACGTTTTGTGAGAACCGACCGCATGTACAAGCTTGAAGTCCAAGACCTGCATAAACGCTATGGCAGTCACGAAGTGCTCAAGGGCGTGTCCCTGAAAGCCGCCGCTGGCGATGTGATCAGCATCATCGGCTCCAGTGGCTCCGGCAAGAGTACTTTCCTGCGTTGCATCAACCTGCTTGAGCAACCCCATGCCGGCAAGATCCTGCTCAACAACGAAGAGTTGAAGCTGGTGGCGGGCAAGGACGGCGCCATGAAGGCTTCGGACCCCAAGCAACTGCAGCGCATGCGTTCGCGGCTGTCGATGGTGTTCCAGCATTTCAACCTGTGGTCCCACATGACCGCGCTGGAAAACATCATGGAGGCGCCGGTGCATGTACTGGGCGTGGCCAAGGCCGAAGCACGGGAGAAGGCCGAGCACTATCTGAACAAGGTTGGCGTGGCTCATCGCAAGGATGCCTACCCGGGCCACATGTCCGGCGGCGAGCAGCAGCGCGTGGCGATTGCCCGTGCGCTGGCGATGGAGCCTGAGGTGATGCTGTTCGACGAGCCGACCTCGGCGCTGGACCCGGAACTGGTGGGCGACGTGCTCAAGGTGATGCAGGCCCTGGCCTTGGAAGGCCGGACCATGGTGGTGGTGACCCACGAAATGGGCTTTGCCCGTGAAGTGTCGAACCAGCTGGTGTTCTTGCACAAAGGCATCGTCGAAGAAAGCGGCAACCCGCGCGAAGTGCTGGTGAATCCGCAATCCGAGCGCCTGCAACAATTTCTGTCGGGCAGCCTCAAGTAATCGCTCCCGTTACGCACCTGATTTGGGTCATGCTGCGCACCGCGCGCCAGATGGTCTAATTTGGTTGCAGCCGCTTTTGGCTTTAACACTGTTTTCGCTTCGGATCGCCCGCCATGACTGCCCATCGAATAGGTTTCCTGATTTGGCCCAGCACTAAAGCCTTGACGCTGGCGCTGGCCGAGGACGCCTTGCGTGTCGCCCAGCGGGTGCATCCGGATGTGGTCTACGAGTTGTCGTTCTTGCAGGCCGAGCCACCGGCCGACGGCGCCTGGCAATTGCCGGGCGAACCCTGGGCCGGCAAGCTCGAGGGTTTCCAGAAGCTGTTCCTGCTGGCCGATGAGCCGCCGACCGCGCTGGCCTCGCCCCTGGGCAGCGCCCTCAAGCAACTGGTGCGTGCCGGTTGTGTGATCGGCGGTTTGTCTGCCGGTGTCTATCCCCTGGCGCAATTGGGGTTGCTCGACGGTTACCGTGCCGCCGTGCATTGGCGCTGGCAGGACGATTTCTCCGAACGCTTCCCCAAGGTCATTGCCACCAGCCATCTGTTCGATTGGGATCGCGATCGCCTGAGCGCTTGCGGCGGCATGTCGGTGCTGGACCTGCTGCTGGCGGTGCTGGCCCGGGATCACGGCGCGGAACTGGCCGGCGCGGTGTCGGAAGAACTGGTGGTCGAGCGCATTCGCGAGGGGGGCGAGCGCCAGCGCATTCCGTTGCAGAATCGCCTCGGCTCCAGCCATCCAAAGCTCACCCAGGCGGTGTTGCTGATGGAGGCCACCATCGAGGAGCCGCTGACCACCGCCGAAATCGCCCAGCATGTGTGCGTATCCCGTCGGCAACTGGAGCGGATCTTCAAGCAATACCTCAACCGCGTGCCCAGCCAGTATTACCTGGAACTGCGCCTGAACAAGGCCCGGCAGATGCTGATGCAGACCAGCAAGTCCATCATCCAGATCGGCTTGTCCTGCGGTTTCTCCTCGGGGCCCCACTTCTCCAGCGCCTACCGCAACTTCTTCGGCGCCACGCCGCGGGAAGACCGCAACCAGCGACGCAGCAGCAGCCCGTTCGAATTGTCCTCGGTGCCGTCCGAGCGGGGCTAGGGCAGATAAGGCTCCTGTGGTAAGGCAACTTATCTGTGGCGAGGGAGCTTGCTCCCGCTGGGCCGCGAAGCGGACCCAAACGGTAACCCCGGTGTGTCAGATTGATTGGGGGCCTTTCTGGGGGACGCTGCGCGCCCCAGCGGGAGCAAGCTCCCTCGCCACAGATAACGCCTCTCAAACTACAGTTGTGGCTGGGCAGGGAAATGTAGATGCCGCTGCCTCAAACCCCGCGGCAACGTTTAAACTGCGCCTTTGCGACGCTATTTGTCGCATTGCCGTAAACCCGCGCAAAACGTGGGTTGGCGCTATAAGAAGTTGTCGCTTGGCGGCAAGGCCGGGCTGAAAACTGTCCTTACAATCCTTACCAAGCTCGCCAGTTCCAGGCGGGTGTTCCTCATCAGGAGACTCCGATGTCCGTTGAGCAAGCCGCGGTACAACGCGCCGATTTCGACCAGGTTATGGTTCCCAACTATGCACCTGCTGCCTTCATTCCTGTGCGTGGTGCCGGTTCCCGCGTATGGGACCAATCCGGTCGCGAGCTGATCGACTTTGCTGGCGGTATCGCAGTCAACGTACTGGGCCATGCCCACCCGGCGCTGGTCGGTGCACTGACCGAACAGGCCAACAAGCTGTGGCACGTCTCCAACGTTTTCACCAACGAACCGGCCCTGCGCCTGGCTCACAAACTGGTCAACGCGACCTTCGCCGAGCGCGCGTTCTTCTGCAACTCCGGCGCCGAAGCCAACGAGGCCGCCTTCAAGCTGGCCCGTCGCGTCGCCTTCGATCGTTTCGGCAGTGAAAAATACGAAATCATCGCCGCGCTCAATAGCTTCCACGGTCGTACCCTGTTCACCGTCAACGTCGGCGGGCAATCGAAGTACTCCGACGGTTTCGGGCCTAAAATTACCGGCATTACCCACGTTCCTTATAACGACCTGGCTGCTTTGAAAGCCGCCATTTCCGATAAGACCTGCGCCGTTGTGCTGGAACCGATCCAGGGCGAGGGCGGTGTGTTGCCGGCCGAGCAGGCCTACCTGCAAGGCGCCCGCGACCTGTGCGATGCCCACGATGCGCTGCTGGTCTTTGACGAAGTGCAGACCGGCATGGGCCGCAGCGGCCATCTGTTCGCCTACATGCATTACGGCGTGGTCCCGGACATCCTCACCAGCGCCAAGAGCCTGGGCGGTGGTTTCCCGATCGCGGCGATGCTCACCACCGAAGCGTTGGCCAAACACCTGGTCGTCGGCACCCACGGCACCACCTACGGCGGCAACCCACTGGCGTGTGCGGTGGCCGAGGCGGTAATCGACGTGATCAATACCCCTGAAGTGCTCGGTGGCGTCAAGACCAAGCACAACAAATTCAAGGCACGCCTGGAACAGATCGGCGAGAAGTACGGCCTGTTCACCCAGGTGCGTGGCCTGGGCCTGCTGATCGGTTGCGTGCTGAACGACGCCTGGAAAGGCAAGGCCAAGGACATCTTCAATGCCGCCGAACAGGAAGGCCTGATGATCCTCCAAGCCGGCCCGGACGTGATTCGCTTCGCCCCGAGCCTGGTGGTGGAAGACGCCGACATCGACGCCGGCCTGGACCGCTTCGAGCAGGCGGCGGCGAAGCTGACGCAAGCCTGAGGCTGACCCGGACCTCCCTTGTGGGAGCGAGCTTGCTCGCGATGGCGGTGCTTCAGTGAAATGAATGTTGACTGACACACCGCTATCGCGAGCAAGCTCGCTCCCACAGGAGTCTTGCAGCGGCTGAAAAATCGAAGACCGCCGTAGATGCAATGCGGGCCAGGGTGTTTGTTTAGTTTTTTTCTGTGTATCGACCCTTTGGTCGAACCGTTTATTTCAAGTTAAGGAGTGACACCATGCTGGTGATGCGCCCCGCGCAAATGGCTGATCTGGGCGAGGTACAGCGTCTGGCTGCGGACAGTCCGATCGGTGTCACCTCCTTGCCGGATGACGTTGAACGCCTGAGCGACAAGATCGCCGCCAGCGAAGCCTCGTTTGCCGCCGAAGTCAGTTTCAACGGCGAAGAGAGCTATTTCTTCGTCCTCGAAGACACCGCGACCGGCAAGCTGGCTGGCTGCTCGGCCATTGTCGCTTCGGCCGGTTATTCCGAACCGTTCTACAGCTTTCGCAACGAGACGTTCGTTCACGCGTCCCGTGAGCTGAAGATCCACAACAAGATCCACGTACTCTCCCAATGCCACGACCTGACCGGCAACAGCCTGTTGACCAGTTTCTACGTGGTGCCGGAATTGGTGGGTTCGCCGTGGTCGGAACTCAATTCCCGCGGGCGGCTGTTGTTCGTCGCCAGTCATCCGGAGCGGTTCGCCGATTCGGTGGTGACCGAGATCGTCGGCTACAGCGATGAGAATGGCGACTCGCCGTTCTGGGACGCCAGCGGCCGCAATTTCTTCGACCTCAACTACGCCGCCGCCGAGCGTTTGTGCGGGCTGAAAAGCCGTACGTTCCTCGCCGAGCTGATGCCCCATTACCCGATCTACGTGCCGCTGTTGCCGGACGCCGCCCAGGAAGCCATGGGCCAGGTTCATCCGCGGGCGCAGATCACCTTCGACATCCTGATGCGCGAGGGTTTCGAGACCGATCACTACATCGACATCTTCGACGGTGGCCCGACCCTGCATGCCCGCGTCTCGGGCATCCGTTCGATTGCCCAGAGCCGCGTGGTGCCGGTCAAGATCGGCGAACCGGTCAAGGGTGCCGGCCGCCAATACCTGGTGGCCAATGCCCAATTGCAGGATTACCGCGCCGTGCTGCTCGAGCTCGACTACGCGCCAGGCAAACCTGTAACGCTAGACATGGAAGCGGCCGAAGCCTTGGGCGTTGGCGAAGGCGCCAGCGTGCGTTTGGTAGCGGTATAACGCTTTATAGCTGAGTTTCGCGGGTGGCGAGAGCGGCCCGTCTGAGGAGATAGCATGATCGTTCGTCCCGTACGCAGCAGCGACTTACCCGCTCTGATCGCCCTGGCCCGCAGCACGGGCACCGGCCTGACTACCTTGCCGGCCAACGAAGAGCGCCTGGCCCATCGGGTCGGCTGGGCCGAGAAGACCTTTCGCGGCGAAGCCGGGCGTGGTGACGCGGACTACCTGTTCGTGCTCGAAGACGATGACGGTCGCGTGGTGGGCATTTCCGCCATCGCCGGCGCCGTGGGGTTGCGTGAGCCCTGGTACAACTTCCGGGTCGGCCTGACGGTCAGCGCGTCCCAGGAGTTGAACATTTATCGGGAAATCCCGACGTTGTTCCTGGCCAACGACCTGACCGGCAATTCCGAGCTGTGCTCGCTGTTTCTCCACGCCGACTTCCGCAATGGCCTCAACGGCCGGATGCTGGCCAAGGCGCGGCTGTTGTTCATCGCCGAGTTCCCGCAGTTGTTCGGCAACAAGATCATCGCCGAGATGCGCGGCATGTCCGACGACAACGGGCGGTCGCCGTTCTGGGAAAGCCTGGGCCGGCATTTCTTCAAGATGGAATTCAGCCAGGCCGATTACCTGACCGGCGTTGGTAACAAGGCGTTCATCGCCGAGCTGATGCCCAAGTTCCCGCTGTACACCTGCTTCTTGTCCGAAGATGCCCGGGCCGTGATTGGCCAGGTTCATCCAGATACCGAACCGGCGCTGTCGATGCTCAAGAGCGAAGGGTTCAGCTACCAGGGTTACGTCGACATCTTCGACGCCGGCCCGGCGGTGGAATGCGAAACCGGCAAGATCCGCGCGATTCGCGACAGCCAGGCGCTGGTGCTGGCCATCGGCACGCCGGGCGATGACGCCACGCCGTTCCTCATCCATAACCGCAAGCGCGAAGACTGCCGCATCACCGCGGCACCGGCGCGCTTTGCCGCAGGCACACTGGTGGTCGATCCGCTGACCGCCAAACGTCTTCAACTCAACGCCGGCGACCAGGTGCGTGCCGTGGCGTTGTCTGCTGCCCGGGAGTCAAAATGATGAAGTCGTTGTACATCGCAGGTAGCTGGCTGGAAGGCCAGGGCGACCTCTTCGAGTCGTTGAATCCAGTGACCCAGCAGGTGTTGTGGTCGGGCAACGGCGCCACCGCGGCGCAGGTGGAATCGGCGGTGCAGGCCGCGCGCCAAGCGTTCCCGGACTGGGCCCGCCGCTCGCTGGATGAACGCATCCAGGTGCTGGAGGCCTTTGCCGCGTCCCTGAAAAGCCATGCTGACGAACTGGCCCGGTGCATCGGTGAAGAAACCGGCAAGCCGTTGTGGGAAGCGGCGACCGAGGTGACCAGCATGGTCAACAAAATCGCCATTTCGGTGCAGAGCTACCGCGAGCGGACCGGCGAGAAGAGCGGCCCCCTGGGCGACGCCACCGCCGTGCTGCGCCACAAACCCCACGGTGTGGTGGCGGTGTTCGGCCCTTACAACTTCCCTGGCCATTTGCCCAATGGCCACATCGTGCCTGCGCTGCTCGCCGGCAACTGCGTGTTGTTCAAGCCGAGCGAGCTGACGCCGAAAGTCGCCGAGCTGACGGTCAAGTGCTGGGTCGAGGCGGGTGTGCCGGCGGGCGTGCTGAACCTGCTGCAAGGCGCGCGGGAAACCGGTATCGCCCTGGCGGCGAACCCGGGCATCGACGGGCTGTTCTTCACCGGCTCCAGCCGCACCGGAAACTTGCTGCACCAACAGTTTTCCGGTCGCCCGGACAAGATCCTCGCGCTGGAAATGGGCGGTAACAACCCACTGGTGGTGGATGAGGTGGCGGACGTCGATGCGGCGGTCTACACCATTATCCAATCCGCCTTCATTTCCGCCGGGCAGCGCTGCACGTGTGCGCGCCGCCTGCTGGTGCCGGTAGGTGCCTGGGGCGATGCCTTGCTGGCGCGCCTGGTGGCGGTCAGTTCTACCCTTGAAGTGGGTGCCTTCGACCAGCAACCGGCACCGTTCATGGGCTCGGTGATTTCCCTGGGCGCGGCCAAGGCGCTGATGGATGCGCAAAACCACTTGCTGGGCAAAGGCGCAGTGCCGCTGTTGGCCATGACTCAGCCGCAGGCCCAGGCTGCATTGCTGACGCCGGGTATCCTGGACGTGACGGCCGTGGCCGAGCGTCCCGACGAGGAGTTGTTCGGGCCGTTGCTGCAAGTGATCCGCTACAAGGATTTCCCCGCAGCGATTACCGAAGCCAACAACACGCAATATGGCCTGGCCGCCGGCTTGCTGTCCGATTCCCAGGACCGTTACCAAGAGTTCTGGCTGCAAAGCCGCGCCGGTATCGTCAACTGGAACAAACAGCTGACCGGCGCCGCCAGCAGCGCGCCGTTCGGCGGTGTCGGTGCCTCGGGCAACCATCGCGCCAGCGCTTATTACGCGGCGGATTATTGCGCGTACCCGGTGGCTTCCCTGGAGACGCCGAGCCTTGTCATGCCGGCGAGCCTGACGCCTGGCGTAAAAATGGTTTAAGCCCCAATCGCGAGCAAGCTCGCTCCCACAAGGACGGTGCAAGACCCTGTGGGAGCGAGCTTGCTCGCGAAGGCCGCGCCTCGGTATTCGATCAAAACCGTTACCTGATGCCTATAAAAAACAGATTCTCGTGGAGCCTCGCTGATGAAATCCTATGAAGTCAACTTTGACGGTCTAGTGGGGCCGACCCATAACTACGGCGGGCTCTCGTACGGCAACGTCGCGTCCCAGAGCAACAGCCAGCAGTCCTCGAACCCCAAGGAAGCGGCGTTGCAGGGCCTGGCGAAAATGAAAGCGCTGATGGACATGGGTTTCCAGCAAGGCGTGCTGGCACCGCAGGAGCGCCCGGACGTGGCGGCTTTGCGTCGGCTGGGCTTTGCCGGCAGCGATGCCCAGGTCATCCAGCAGGCCGCGAAAGAAGCGATGCCACTGTTGGTCGCCAGTTGCTCGGCCTCCAGCATGTGGGTGGCCAACGCCGCCACGGTCAGCCCGAGCGCCGACACGGCCGATGGCCGCGTGCACTTCACCGCCGCCAACCTGAACTGCAAATACCACCGCAGCATCGAGCATCCGACCACCAGCCGTGTGCTGGGGGCGATGTTCGCCAACCCGCAACACTTCGCCCATCACGCCGCGTTGCCGGCGGTGGCGCAGTTCGGCGATGAAGGCGCGGCCAACCACACCCGTTTCTGCCGCGCCTACGGCGAGGCCGGTGTCGAATTCTTCGTCTTCGGTCGCAGTGCCTTCGACACCCGTTACCCCGCACCGCAGAAATATCCGGCACGCCAAACCCTCGAAGCCTCCCAGGCGGTTGCGCGCCTGCATGGTCTGCGGGAGGAGGGCGTGGTCTACGCGCAACAGAATCCGTCGGTGATCGACCAAGGCGTGTTCCACAACGACGTGATCGCGGTGGGTAATGGCGAAGTGCTGTTCTATCACGAGGACGCGTTTCTCGAGACCGACAAGATGCTGGCCGAATTGAGCAGCAAACTCGCCAAGGTCGGTGGGAAATTTCAATCGGTGTGCGTACCGCGTTCGGCGGTCACCGTCGATGATGCGGTTCGTTCCTACCTGTTCAATAGCCAGTTGCTGTCGCGTCCCGACGGCTCGATGCTATTGATCGTGCCGGAAGAATGCCGCGGCAACGAACGCGTCTGGCAATACTTGCAAGGCCTGACGGGCGCTGGCGGCGTTATCCGCGAAGTGAAGGTCTTCGACCTCAAGCAAAGCATGCAGAACGGCGGCGGCCCTGCTTGCCTGAGGTTGCGCGTAGCGCTGAATGAAACCGAACTGGCGGCCGTCAACCCAGGGGTTATCATGACCGCGCCGCTGTACGATTCGCTGACCCAATGGGTCGAGCGTCACTACCGCGACCGCATGACCGAGAATGACCTGGCAGACCCGCAGTTGCTGCTCGAATGCCGCGGGGCACTGGATGAACTGACACAAATCCTTAAACTTGGCGCGGTTTATCCTTTCCAGATCAATTGAAAGCGCGCGCGACCTGACTACAGTCAAAGCAGGGCGCGTTGCCTTATCCCCAGACGAGAATGTAAAGACATGAGCGATACCCTGCAGCTGATCCTCGAAGACACCGACGGCACCCAACTGGAAACCTCCTGCACCCGCGTCGCGGTGATGTGGCAAGGCAAGGAATTGTGGATCCAGCAGGATGGCCGCGGTCAGCTGCTGATCGGCGTTGACGTCGAGGAAGGGGACGAGGAATACGCCAACCTGTTGTTGCGTCCATTGGCGACCAACCTGGTCAGCCTGCAACTGGAAATGGAACCGGCGGACGTCGGCGACGATGACCATGTCCATGGCCCGGATTGCGGCCACGACCACTAAGGAAACCGCGCTATGCTCGCCCTCGGCAAACTGCTTGAACTGACCCTCGCCGGCCGTGAACCGGCGGAGAAGACTCAACTGACTGTCGAAGGCGTACGGATGCGCTGGTTGAGCGAGGGCGCGCTGGAGGTCAAGCCGCCCGAAGCCTGGGACAACGGCCTGGACCTGCTGCTGTCGGCCGGCATCCACGGCAACGAAACCGCGCCGATCGAATTGCTCGACCGCCTGCTGCATGACATCGCCCGTGGTGACCTGAAACCCCGGGCACGCATTCTGTTCCTGTTCGGCAACCCCGAGGCCATCCGGCGCGGTGAGCGTTTCGTCGAACAGGACGTCAACCGGCTGTTCAATGGTCGCCATGAGTTGAGCGGTGGTCCTGAGGCGCTGCGGGCCTGCGAGCTGGAGCGGCTGGCCGCCAGTTTTTTCAGCCGGCCGGAGCGCAGTCGCTTGCACTACGACCTGCACACTGCCATTCGTGGCTCGAAGATCGAGCAGTTCGCCCTCTATCCATGGAAAGAAGGTCGCCAGCATTCACGCCGGGAACTGGCGCGCCTGCGTGCCGCGGGCATGGAAGCGGTGCTGCTGCAGAACAAGCCGTCCATCGTGTTCAGTGCCTATACCTACGATCAGCTCGGTGCCGAATCCTTCACCTTGGAGCTGGGCAAGGCCCGGCCGTTCGGGCAGAACGACGGAGTCAACGTCAGCCTGCTGGAAACTGGCCTGCACCAGATCATCGAAGGCAACGAGCCGGAGTTGGACGAGGGCCTCGATGGCCTCCAGCTGTTCAGCGTGGCCCGGGAAATCATCAAGCACAGCGACAGTTTCCGCCTTAACCTGCCGGCGGATGTCGAGAACTTCTCCGAGCTTGAAAAAGGCTATGTGCTGGCCGAAGACATCGCCCAGACCCGCTGGGTGATCGAAGAGGAGGGCGCGCGGATCATCTTCCCGAACCCCAAGGTCAAGAATGGCTTGCGGGCTGGCATCCTGATCGTGCCGGCGACGGATGAAGGTTTGGTCTGAGCCAAATCTTAGACTCAATACATGCCCCCTGTGGGAGCGAGCCTGCTCGCGATAGCGGTATATCGGCCGACATTGATGGCGACTGACACTCCGTCATCGCGAGCAGGCTCGCTCCCACAAGGAAATCTGTATTCAGACTTAAACCGCTACCGCCCGCTGTTCACTGCGACGCAACGTCCGGGTCTTGTGCAAGGTATCGGCGCAGGTCTTCGCCGCCTCCTGGCCCTTGTGCACGAAATGCTCGAAGAAGAACTTCTGATGTTCTTCCCCGGCATGGAAGTGATGCGGCGTGAGCACGACCGAGAACACCGGCACTTCGGTTTCCAATTGCACCTGCATCAGGCCACTGATGACCGATTGGGCGACAAACTCGTGGCGGTAGATACCACCGTCCACCACCAGGCCGGCGGCGACGATGCCGGCGTAGCGGCCTGACTTGGCCAGCAGCTTGGCGTGCAGCGGAATTTCGAAGGCGCCGCCGACTTCGAAGAAGTCGATATCACTTTCCTGGTAACCCTGGAGGATGATTTCGGCGACGAAGCCTTTCCGGCTCTGGTCGACGATTTCCTTGTGCCAGCAGGCCTGGATGAACGCGACGCGCTCGCCCGGATGACTTTTGCTTTTGCTGTCGATTGCAGTGGGTTGCATGTTCTGGTTCCTGTTTGTGTGAAAAACAGGGCGTCATGAATCGAAGGGGATTCGAGGGTACGCCGCGCACGGAGTCGCAGTCGGCCCTTGGGTGTCGATCCCGTTCTCTCTTCATCCGGACTATGACCGTCGGCCCCGGAATCACACCGGGTCTGCTGACCTTGTCGCTACACCCCAAAAAGCGATGTAGCGCCAAGCGCTCGCGGGCTATGCGCATTGCGCGCAATTACCGCCGGTGGGGAGTTGCACCCCGCCCTGAGAACGTTTTGCCGCCACGGCATGTGACGGCGGAGATTTTTTAACACATAAACCACTGTGGGAGCGAGCTTGCTCGCGATAGCGGTGGTTCAGCTTGCATCGATGCAGGGTTTACTGCCGCCATCGCGAGCAAGCTCGCTCCCACAGGGGATTTGGATAATCTGTTGGGTTAGTGTGGTCCTGGGCTTGATTATTCCGCGCCATGCCCGCAGTAATTGTCCTTCGAAAGGGAATTCCCCAAACAGCACCCGAGGCCAGATTCATGAGTGTTATCGATCTTCGCAGCGACACGGTCACCCAACCTTCCGCCGGCATGCTCGATGCCATGGCCAGTGCGCCGACCGGCGACGATGTGTATGGCGAAGACCCGACCGTCAATCGCCTCGAAGCTGAACTGGCCGCGCGCCTGGGCTTTGCCGCAGCGCTGTTCGTGCCGACGGGCACCATGAGCAACCTGTTGGGGTTGATGGCCCACTGCGAGCGCGGCGATGAGTACATCGTCGGCCAGCAGGCCCACACCTATAAATACGAAGGCGGCGGAGCGGCGGTGCTCGGTTCGATCCAGCCCCAGCCTCTGGAGGTGCAGGCGGACGGTTCCCTGGACCTGGCGCACGTCGCCGCGGCGATCAAGCCCGAGGACTTCCACTTTGCCCGCACCCGCCTGCTGGCCTTGGAAAACACCATGCAGGGCAAGGTGCTGCCGCTGGACTACCTGGCTCGGGCCCGGCGGTTCACCCAGGAACATGGCCTGGCGCTGCACCTGGACGGGGCGCGGTTGTACAACGCTGCGGTCAAGCTGAATGTCGATGCCCGGCAGATCACACAACATTTCGATTCGGTGTCGGTGTGCCTGTCCAAGGGCCTTGGCGCGCCAGTGGGCTCGGTCCTGTGCGGCAGCGTCGAGCTGATCGGCAAGGCGCGTCGGTTGCGCAAGATGGTCGGTGGCGGCATGCGCCAGGCCGGCATTCTCGCGGCGGCGGGGCTGTATGCCCTGGAACATCACGTGCAGCGCCTGGCCGATGACCACGCCAATGCCCAGCGGCTCGCCGAGGGCTTGCGTGCGGCGGGCTACAAGGTCGAGCCGGTGCAGACCAACATGGTCTACGTACAAATGGGCGAGCGGGCCGAGGTGATCAAGGCGTTTGCCGATGAACGGGGCATCAAGCTCAGCGCGGCGGCACGCTTGCGAATGGTGACGCACATGGACGTGAGCGCGGCGCAAATCGACCAGGTGATCGCCGCTTTCGTCGATTTTTCCCGCCAATGACCCGTTAACCTGGGCAATTGACAGTTTCTATCACATAAACACGCTGTACCCCACGCGCAGGGCCGATATAATGCGGCCCTTTGCCGTTGCTTCGTCTGTTGACGTTTTGCACAGGCCTTTGGCCGCAGCCTCCGTGGAAGAACCTAATGAAAAGCGCAGAAATCCGTGAAGCCTTCCTTCGCTTCTTCGAAGAGCAAGGCCACACCCGAGTAGCCTCCAGCTCTTTGATTCCGGGCAACGACCCGACCCTGCTGTTCACCAACGCGGGGATGAACCAGTTCAAGGACTGCTTCCTGGGCCAGGAAAAACGTGCCTACACCCGTGCAGTGAGCAGCCAGAAGTGCGTGCGTGCCGGCGGCAAGCACAACGACCTGGAAAACGTCGGCTATACCGCACGTCACCACACGTTCTTCGAAATGCTGGGTAACTTCAGCTTCGGTGATTATTTCAAGCGCGCCGCTATCACTATCGCCTGGACCTTCCTGACCTCCGACAAGTGGCTGAACCTGCCCAAGGAGAAGCTCTGGGTAACGGTCTACGCCACCGATGACGAAGCCTATGACATCTGGACCAAGGAGGTCGGTGTCCCGGCAGAGCGCATGGTGCGCATCGGCGACAACAAAGGCGCGCCTTACGCCTCCGATAACTTCTGGACCATGGGCGACACCGGCCCATGCGGTCCTTGCACCGAGATTTTCTACGATCACGGCGCCGACATCTGGGGCGGCCCACCCGGCTCGCCGGAAGAAGACGGCGACCGCTACATCGAGATCTGGAACAACGTGTTCATGCAATTCAACCGCACCGCCGATGGCGTGTTGCATCCGCTGCCAGCGCCGTCGGTGGACACCGGCATGGGCCTGGAGCGGATCAGTGCGGTGCTGCAGCACGTTCATTCCAACTACGAGATCGACCTGTTCCAGAGCCTGCTGAGCGCGTCGGCCAAGGCCATCGGTTGCACCAACGACAACCAGGCTTCGCTGAAAGTCGTCGCTGACCACATCCGTTCCTGCGGTTTCCTGATTGCCGACGGTGTGCTGCCTTCCAACGAAGGTCGCGGTTATGTGCTGCGCCGGATCATCCGTCGCGCCTGCCGTCACGGCAACAAGCTGGGCGCCAAGGGCAGCGTCTTCTATCAGATCGTCGGAGCGTTGGTGGCCGAGATGGGCGAAGCCTTCCCTGAACTCAAGTCCCAGCAGGCGCACATCGAGCGCGTGCTCAAGGCGGAAGAAGAGCAATTCGCCAAGACCCTGGAGCAAGGCCTGAAGATCCTCGAGCAGGACCTGGCCGAACTCAAGGGCAACGTGGTCCCGGGCGACGTGGTGTTCAAGCTGTACGACACCTACGGTTTCCCGATGGACCTGACCGGCGACATCGCCCGCGAACGCAACCTGACCCTCGACGAGGACGGTTTCGAGCGCGAGATGGAAGCCCAGCGGGTGCGCGCGCGTTCCGCCAGCTCCTTCGGCATGGACTACAACAGCCTGGTCAAGGTTGACGTGGCCACCGAATTCACCGGCTATGCCGGCACCACCGGTTCGGCCAAGATCGTTGCCATCTATAAGGATGGGCAGTCGGTGGACATCCTGAGCGAAGGCCAGGAAGGCGTGATCGTGTTGGACAAGACGCCGTTCTACGCCGAATCCGGCGGCCAGATCGGCGACAGCGGTTACCTGCAAGCGGGCAGCTCGCGTTTCGACGTGCGTGACACCACCAAGACCGGTGGTGCTTTCCTGCACCATGGCGTGCTGGCGTCTGGCAGCTTGATGATCGCCGCTCCCGTGGCGGCCCATGTCGATGCCGAGGTTCGCCACGCGACATCGCTGAACCACTCCGCCACGCACTTGCTGCACGCAGCGTTGCGCCAGGTGCTGGGCGAGCATGTCCAGCAGAAGGGCTCGTTGGTGGACAGCCAGCGCCTGCGCTTTGACTTCAGCCATTTTGAAGCCGTCAAGCCTGAGCAGATCAAGGCGCTGGAAGACATCGTCAACGCCGAGATTCGCAAGAACTCTCCGGTAGAGACTGAGGAAACCGACATCGAGACCGCCAAGCGCAAGGGCGCGATGGCGTTGTTCGGTGAGAAATATGGCGACAATGTGCGCGTGCTGAGCATGGGCGGTGATTTCTCCGTGGAGCTGTGCGGTGGTATCCACGCCAGTCGCACCGGCGACATCGGCCTGCTCAAGATCATCAGCGAAGGCGGCGTCGCCTCTGGCGTGCGGCGTATCGAGGCGGTCACTGGCGCAGCGGCCCTGGCGTACCTCAACGCGGCGGAAGAACAACTCAAGGAAGCGGCAAGCCTGATCAGGGGCAGCCGCGACAACCTGATCGACAAGCTGTCGGCTGTGCTGGAACGCAACCGCCTGCTGGAAAAGCAACTCGAGCAGTTGCAGGCCAAGGCCGCCAGCGCCGCGGGCGACGATCTGTCGGCCCAGGCCGTGGACGTCAAGGGTGTGAAGGTGCTGGCCGTGCGTCTGGATGGCCAGGATGGCAAGGCGCTGTTGGCGCTGGTCGATCAACTGAAAAACAAACTCGGCCGCGCAGTGATCCTGCTCGGCAGTGTCCATGAGGAAAAGGTCGTTCTCGTCGCAGGCGTGACCAAAGACCTGACTGGCCAACTCAAAGCCGGTGATTTGATGAAGCAGGCCGCCGCGGCAGTGGGCGGCAAGGGCGGTGGTCGTCCGGACATGGCGCAAGGCGGTGGTACCGACGTCGGCGCACTGGACGCGGCACTGGCCCAGACCGTTGCATTTGTAGAGCAGGGTATTTAAGGCAGCGTCGCGGGCTAGTGGTCTAGTGACGAGCCCGCGCGCTGCTGATTGAATTATTGGGCGCCCTTCATGGGCAGAGGCGGCTTTGAAATGGCTTTGATCGTACAGAAATTTGGAGGCACCTCGGTCGGCACTGTCGAGAGAATCGAACAAGTCGCCGACAAGGTTAAGAAATTCCGTGAAGCGGGCGATGACCTGGTGGTTGTGCTGTCGGCCATGAGCGGCGAGACCAACCGTCTGATCGATCTGGCCAAGCAAATCAGCGGAGACCAGCAACCGGTTCCCCGCGAGTTGGACGTGATCGTTTCCACTGGCGAGCAGGTGACCATCGCCTTGCTGGCCATGGCGCTGATCAAGCGTGGTGTGCCGGCGGTGTCCTACACCGGCAACCAGGTGCGCATCCTGACGGACAGCGCGCACAACAAAGCGCGTATCCTGCAGATCGACGACCAGAAGATCCGCGGTGACCTGAAGGCTGGCCGTGTCGTGGTCGTCGCTGGTTTCCAGGGCGTGGACGAGCAGGGCAACATCACCACCCTCGGCCGTGGCGGTTCCGACACCACCGGCGTGGCGCTGGCAGCGGCTCTCAAGGCTGACGAATGCCAGATCTACACCGATGTGGACGGCGTCTACACCACCGCCCCACGGGTCGTGCCTGTGGCCCAGCGCCTGGACAAGATCACGTTCGAAGAAATGCTGGAAATGGCCAGTCTCGGCTCGAAGGTGTTGCAGATCCGGGCGGTTGAGTTCGCCGGCAAGTACAACGTTCCGCTGCGCGTTCTGCACAGCTTCATAGAGGGTCCGGGCACCCTCATTACTATCGATGAAGAGGAATCCATGGAACAGCCGATCATTTCCGGCATCGCTTTCAACCGCGATGAAGCCAAGCTGACCATCCGTGGCGTGCCAGACACCCCCGGCGTGGCGTTCAAGATTCTCGGCCCGATCAGCGCCGCGAACATCGAAGTCGACATGATCGTGCAGAACGTTTCGCACGATAACACCACCGACTTCACCTTCACCGTGCACCGCAACGACTACCAGTCTGCCGAAGCGATCCTGAAAAAGACCGCTGGCGAGATCGGTGCCCGGGAAGTGGTGGGCGATACCAAGATCGCCAAGGTCTCGATCGTTGGTGTCGGCATGCGTTCCCACGCGGGCGTGGCCAGCCGCATGTTCGAATCCCTGGCCAAGGAAAGCATCAACATCCAGATGATCTCTACCTCGGAAATCAAGGTTTCCGTGGTCATCGAAGAGAAGTACCTGGAACTGGCCGTGCGCGCCCTGCACACGGCTTTCGAACTCGACGCTGCTGTCCAACAGGGCGAGTAAAGCGTTGTCTTGAGGGCGCGGCTGGACCGCGCCCTTTGTTTTTCTGAATGGCGCGTCTCAAAACTGTTCTTTTGCCCGCGCTGGTCAATACTAGGCCTGTAGGCTTCGACCGTTTCGGTTGTAGGTCCAATGCCTTTTTTTTGCAGACTGTTGTCCCTTAAGTGAATTGCGTGAGGAGAAAGGTATGCTGATTCTGACCCGTCGGTGTGCAGAAAGCCTGATTATTGGCGATGGCGAAATCACCGTGACCGTGCTCGGCGTCAAAGGAAACCAAGTGCGTATCGGCGTCAATGCCCCGAAAGAGGTCGCTGTACACCGGGAGGAAATCTACCTGCGTATCAAGAAAGAGAAGGACGACGAACCAAGCCATTAATTTTTATCGATTTTTATGTTTGCAAACGGGGATGAAGGTGGTTAATATACGCCCCGTGTTGCGGAGAGCTGGCCGAGTGGCCGAAGGCGCTCCCCTGCTAAGGGAGTACACCTCAAAAGGGTGTCGGGGGTTCGAATCCCCCGTTCTCCGCCATTATTCGTTTAGTGCGTCAGAACCTGGCTTTATCAGTAAGTGGTTGAAATTGCTGAAAAAAGCGCTTTACAAAAGGAATTGACGACCTATAATGCGCGGCAACAAATGCACTCGTAGCTCAGCTGGATAGAGTACTCGGCTACGAACCGAGCGGTCACAGGTTCGAATCCTGTCGAGTGCACCATTTAAGAGTCGTTTGCAGCAATGCAAATAACTTGGCTTCAACCAGTTGTGATCTGGTATAAAACCACAACTTGCACTCGTAGCTCAGCTGGATAGAGTACTCGGCTACGAACCGAGCGGTCACAGGTTCGAATCCTGTCGAGTGCACCAAACACCAAAAAGCCCGCGTTTAACGCGGGCTTTTTGCTGTCTACGATTTGCCTTTCACGCACCCCTTCTCATCGAACACAACCTCGGCGCTGCGACCTTTCTTCGCCTTGTAGGTATAGCGTGTGCTCGAATTCCTGACTTTGATCGAGTCTGGCTTGCCCAAGGCGCTTTCTACATCTTGTTGGCTCATGCCGGCGACGATGCGTCGTTCCAGGATGGCATTGCGCCGTTGCCTGGCATCGATGAGGTTTCCGCAGCGGTCCTGGAACTGGCCAACCACGGTCGGTTCCTTGCGGGCGGTTGTGTTGCCGGATGTTTGTCGGTGCTCCGCTTCGGGCAGCATCGCTTCGGTCGTCGGCTCACTCGTGCCAGGGCTGTACGGGTGGATCTGCTGCAGCGACAGGGCTTCTCCCGGGCCGCAGCTCAAGGTGGTGAACGTCACGTGCCCCGCAAGACTTTCGCAGCGGTGCACAGTCTGCCCGGCTGCCCACAACGGCAGGCAGGGCAGGGCGGCGAGCAGGAACAGGTAGTGGCTGACAGGCATCCGGTCGTCCTCCTTGACGGTGCAGGAGAAAAGGGTAGTCGCTGCATTCCTGCCGGCGCGTGTGTTTTCTTTTCTGGATAAGTCGTCGTAAGGGGATGGTTCAGCCTGTGTTCAGGTTTGTCTCGCAAGCGCTTGTTCTTGCCATGATTTTTTAGCGTTTTAAAGCGTCAAGCGGTGTATGATTGCGCCCGTCAGCCCCGCCGGGGCTTTGGAATATCTCCATGGACTTACCCAGTAGTTACTCAATATCTAGTTTTGCCAATCATGAATTAACTGATTGATCCTTCCGGCGTGCTCCACTGCTGGGAGTGGAGTTCGCCTATGACCCAAGTAGAAGTAAAAAAAACGCAGGAAAGCCTTCAGGATCGCCTCGCTCAAGTCGTTGAGCTGCTGCAGCGCCAGCGGGTCGTCGAAGACCTGACGCATCGCCAGGAAGGCCCGAATCATGACCGGGTCGAGAACCTGGTCCACCGGCAGAACCTTGTTGAGCTGCAACGCAAGCTCGATGACCTGCACTCCGCCGACGTCGCCTACATTCTTGAAGCCCTGCCACTGGAAGAGCGCCTGACGGTCTGGCAGTTGGTCAAGGCTGACCGCGACGGTGACATCCTGCTCGAAGTGTCGGACTCGGTTCGGGAAACCCTGATCGCCGACATGGATGATCACGAGTTGCTGGCGGCGGCCAAGGAGATGGACGCCGACGAACTCGCCGACCTGGCGCCCGAACTGCCGCGGGACGTTGTCCACGAACTGATGGAAGCCCTCGACGGCCAGCAGCGTGAGCGTGTGCGCTCGGCGCTGTCCTATGACGAGGAGCAGGTCGGTGCGTTGATGGACTTCGAGATGGTGACGATCCGCGAGGACGTCAGCCTTGAAGTGGTCTTGCGTTACCTGCGCCGTCTCAAGGAGCTGCCCGGCCATACCGACAAGCTATTCGTGGTCGACTATGACGGCGTGCTCAAGGGCGTGCTGCCCATCAAGCGTCTGCTCGTCAACGACCCGGAAAAGCAGGTCGCCGAGGTCATGGCCAGCGACCCGGTGAGCTTTCACCCGGACGAAGACGCCTACGATGCGGCCCAGGCATTCGAACGTTACGACTTGATTTCCGCACCGGTGGTCGACAAGAACGGCAAGCTGATCGGCCGTTTGACCATCGATGAAATGGTCGACTTGATTCGTGAGGAAAGCGAAAGCGAAGTCCTCAACATGGCCGGTCTGCGCGAAGAGGAAGACATCTTCGCCTCGGTCTGGAAGTCCCTGCGTAACCGCTGGGCCTGGCTGGCGATCAATCTGATCACGGCGTTTGTCGCTTCCCGGGTCATCGGCCTGTTCGAAGGCTCCATCGAGAAGCTGGTGGCGCTTGCGGCGCTGATGCCCATCGTCGCCGGTATCGGTGGCAACTCCGGTAACCAGACCATCACCATGATTGTCCGTGCCATGGCGCTGGACCAGGTCAGCACCGGCAATACCTCGCGGTTGATGCGCAAGGAACTGGCTGTCTCCTTGATCAACGGCGTGATTTGGGGTGGCGTGATCGGTGTGGTGGCTTACCTGCTTTATGGTAGCTGGTCGCTGGGTGTGGTCATGACGGCCGCGATGACACTCAATCTGCTGCTGGCAGCATTGATGGGAGTCTTGATCCCCATGACCCTGGCCCGTATGGGGCGTGATCCTGCCATGGGTGCCAGTGTCATGATTACTGCGGTGACCGACAGTGGCGGGTTCTTCATTTTCCTGGGGTTGGCGACTATCTTTCTGCTTTGATCATTTATCGAGGAAGCCCGCCCTGTTGGCGGGCTTTTTTGTGGGCGCGAGAAAAGGGGAGCAGGAGGGCCAAACGCCAGGCATAAAAAAGCCAGCACGAGGCTGGCTTGAGTGTTTTGCGTGTGATCAGCTCGGCTCTGCGGCCATCTCTACGTCATGAGCAATCAGCGAAACGAGGGCGTTCTGCTGGCGGTGGGAAAGTTGTCGGAAGCGTTGAAGCAACTCGCGCTCATGCAAAGACAGCTCTGGGCTGTCCAGGCGCATGCTCAACTCTTCACCCAGTGCACCTTCCTGAATCAGGCTTTGCTCCAGGCGCGCAATGATTTCAGAGTTCATGCTGCGATGATGATTACGAGCCACCTCGGCAATGCGTTCCCGCATTCCGTCTGGCAGACGTACGACGAACTTGTCAGCCGTACGGCTGGAATAAATTGCCTGTTTCATTGGGCGCATATTTATTTAACCGGTTAGTTCAGGGGAGCGGTTCTTGGGATTGGCCGCAGGATGTCGATAAGACAAGCCCCATTGCCAAATGTTCAACCTGAATTGTTAAGAGGCCCGCATCATGCCTCAAAATTGCCAGATCATTGGCGCCAATTCTGTGACAAATTCTGATCCGGGTAAAGGCGTTATGCCAGCACCTTTCATCAAAAAAATGCGGACTGATTGGAAAAAACAACAGGTTCGCATTTTGTGACCGTCAGATTGTGTCGTTGTGCCATACCGTCTGGCGGATAACGGAAATGGACAAAAACGCCTGCCGTCCCTGTCTTGTACAGGATAGTGGCAAATGGCCGATTTACTAGGATGAGCAAGCCAGGGGCAGATGAATGGTGGCCGAGGCATGGCCGTCTGGCCTATCCAGCCTTCCGGGCAGTACCAATTACCTACACTTAAAAAAAGGGACGACATGACAAACGCAGGGCAGGTCGTTAACATGCACGCCGTTCCGCGCACCGCATTCCTCGTGGTCGACTCGTGTCTCAGTAGCTCAATTGGATAGAGCATCCCCCTCCTAAGGGGAAGGTTGGCAGTTCGAACCTGCCCTGGGACACCATTATAAACAGTGGGTTAGCGTGTTTTCCGCTCACTTTCCCCTGCTTGCATTCCCCATCTGCGCACGATCATCTTCGCCTTCAGCGCGCCATGCGTGCCTTGCACCGCTCTTCATTCCCCCAGGCTGTGATCGACTGCCCATTTTTGCTCTTTTTTACCGAGCCTGTTTCGGTAACGCGAAACTTTCTCCCCCCTCTGCTATCTGACCGTCTCGGTACGTTGTAGGACTTTTCCTTCGTAGCCGATGGAATACGTACCTCTTTTTTACCGATGTCGGTGCCGCATTTCGCAGGCCTGACCCACCGTGTCTTTGATTCAGGCCACAAGGATGTGACATGCAGCCAGCCGCACCCTGCCGACCGCGTAAACCGAGCAGCCCTCGCCGTTGTGCTGACGGAACCTGCTCATCTGCACAAAACGCCAAACGCCTCGCCCTGCTGCTGATAGCGGCCTGGATGACGGGCGCGTGGAGCGTTGCGCAGGCGGCTGGGCCTGAAGAAGAACTGCTGCGCCAGCAAGAGCGCGAACGGGTGTTGCGCGATCAGTTGGAGTCCCGGCCCGACGTGCGCCTGCAGGCGACACCCGTGGATGAAGGTGTCGAGCGCTTGCCCGCCAAGGAGAGTCCCTGCTTCGCCATCAATGACATTCGCCTGATCGGCGAAGCGTCGGAACAATTCCAGTGGGCGTTGCGCGCCGCCAACCCCAAGGATGATCCGGCCATTGGCCGTTGCCTCGGTGGCGGCGGGATCAACCTGACGATGAAGCGCATGCAAAATGCGATCATCGAGGCCGGCTACGTCACCACGCGCGTACTCGCCGAAGCCCAGGATCTGAACAGTGGGGTCCTGGTGTTGACCCTCGTGCCGGGGCGCATCCGTGAGATTCGTTTCGAAGAGGGCACCAGCTCCCGAGCCAATGCCTGGAACGCGATGCCGGCCAGTCCTGGCGATCTGCTCAACTTGCGCGACATCGAGCAGGCGCTGGAGAACTTCAAGCGCGTGCCGACCGCCGAGGCCGACATCAAGATCGCGCCAGCCCGTGCCGCCGACGCCAAACCCGGTGAGAGCGACGTGGTAATCGCCTGGAGCCAGCGGTTCCCCGCTCGGGTGAGCCTGTCGGTGGACAATTCGGGCAGCAAGACCACGGGCAAATACCAGGGCAACGTGTCGCTGTCCTTGGACAACCTGCTGGCGCTCAACGATATGATCTACGCCAGCGTCAACCATGACCTGGGCGGTGGCGAGTCCGGCCATCGCGGCTCCGATGGCAGCACGCTGCATTATTCGCTGCCGTTCGGTTATTGGCAGTTGGGGTTCACCAGCAGCGAATACAACTACGAACAGTCGGTCGCCGGCGCCAACCAGACCTATCAGTACCGGGGCGAGAGTCGCAACAACGAGGTGCGCCTGTCACGCCTGCTGTACCGCGACGCCGTTCGCAAGACCACGGCCTGGGGCAGCCTGTGGACGCGCTCCTCTGAGAACTTCATCGACGACACCGAAGTCGGCAACCAGAAACGCCGCATGGCCGGTTGGCAGTTGGGGTTGGATCATCGGGAGTTCATTGGCGCTTCGATGCTTGACCTGGGCGTCGCCTATCGTCGCGGCACCGGTGCCCAAGATGCGCTCAGGGCGCCGGAAGAAGACTTTGACGCCGGCACGTCGCGCTCGCAGATCATCACCGCCGATGCCCAATTGCAGGTGCCGTTCCAGGTTGGCGATCAGCGCCTGCGCTACATCGGCGGCTGGCGCGCGCAATGGAACCGCACGCCGCTGGTGCCTCAGGATCGTTTCTCCATCGGCGGGCGCTACAGCGGGCGCGGTTTCGATGGCGAAAACATTCTGTCCGCCGACCGTGGCTGGACCCTGCGCAACGAAATCGGCCTGTCCCTGGGCCAGACCGGCCAGGAGCTCTACACCGGTATCGACTATGGCGAAGTCAGTGGCCAATCCAGCGAATTCCTGATTGGCCAGCGCTTGGCGGGGGCCGTGGTGGGTATACGCGGCGGTTACAAAGGCCTGTCCTATGACTGGTCGGTGGGGACGCCGTTGAAGAAGCCCGATGGTTTCGAGACAGCCAACGTGACCAGCGCGTTCACCGTCATCTGGTCATTCTGAGGTGATCCCATGCAGTTCGAGACGCTAGACATTATCGCCCCCGGCCTGATCGACGAACCCTGGAGCGAAGCCGCGGTGTTCGGCTCCGCCACCTGGTTGTGGATGCACTCCAAGGCCCATCGCGATGCGCCGTTGCACACCTTGCCAACGCTGCTGCTGCCGGCCCTCAAGCATCGCCAGTTCGTGCTCGGCTCCGAACACGGCAAGCCGGTGTTCTACCTGTCCTGGCTCAACCTCGACGAGGCGGCGGAGCAACGTTATCTGCGCCAGTCGCCGTTGGCGCTGACCCAGGACGACTGGAACAGCGGCGAGCGCCTCTGGCTCAACGACTGGGTCGCTCCCTTTGGCCACACGGCGGTATTGAGCCGCTTGTTGCAACGTCATCTGTTTATTGATCGCTGTGCCCGTGCCCTCTATCACCGAGGCGACGAGCGCGGCTTGCGGGTCAAGACATTCCAAGGGATCGGGGTCATTCCCGAACAGGCCCAGGCCTGGTTTGCCGCCCACCCGCTGGCAATCGAAGCGTAACTCCAACCACTGCTCGTGCGGGCTGGCTCCGCAAATGGAATTGCTATGAACAAGCATCTGTACCGAATCGTTTTTAACAAGGCCCGCGGACTGCTGATGGTCGTGGCCGAGAACGTCACCAGCCAGGTCAAGGCGCCGGGGACCCGTTCCGGGCCGGCGGCGGGCGCAGCGGCTTGCACGGCGACACTCGGAGCGTTGCGCTTTGCCCTGATGACAGCGATTGGCCTGGTGTCCTTGAACGTGGCGCCGAGCTGGGCTGGCACCATCGTCGCTGACCCAGGCGCCCCGGCTGGGCAACGACCGACGGTGATACAAAGCGCCAACGGCACGCCGCAGGTGAATATCCGCGCGCCTAGCGCTGGCGGTGTCTCGCGCAACACCTACAACCAGTTCGACGTCGATGGCCGGGGGGTAATCCTCAACAACGGTGCGGGCAATAGCCAGACGAAACTGGGCGGTTGGATCGAAGGCAACCCGATGTTGGGCAATGGCAGCGCGCGGGTCATCCTCAACGAAGTCAATTCCAGCAATCCCAGCCAATTGCGCGGTTACGTCGAAGTCGCCGGCCAGCGCGCCGAAGTGGTGATCGCCAACCCGTCGGGTATCACCTGCAACGGTTGCGGCTTCATCAACGCTGACCGGGCCACCCTCAGCACCGGTCGGGCGCAGTTGGAGAACGGTCGCATCACCGGCTACACGGTGCAGGGCGGGACCCTCAACATCGAAGGCAAAGGCCTGGACGCCCGCGAGGCCGACTATACGGATCTGATTGCCCGTTCGGTACAGGTCAACGCCGGGGTGTGGGCCAACGACTTGAAGGTTACGGCCGGACGTAATCAGGTCAATGCCGACAACACCCAGGCCACGCCGCTACCAGGCGCCGAGGGAGAAAAACCCACCGTTGCCATCGACGTGGCCAAGCTCGGCGGCATGTATGCCGGGAAGAGCATGCTGGTGGGCACGGAGTCCGGCGTGGGTGTGCGCAACGCCGGGCAGATTGGCGCCAGGGCGGGCGAGGTGGTCATCAGCGCCGACGGCAAGTTGCAAAACCAGGGCGCCATCAGCAGCGCAACGGAGACCCGGGTTGCTGCCACCAGCGTTGAAAACAGCGGCACGCTCTACGCCAAGGGCGACCTGAGGCTCGACAGCACCGGTGACATCGACAACAGCGGCACCGTTGCCAGCCAGACCAACACCACGCTGACCGCCAAGACCCTTCGCAGCACCACGGCCTCGAGCCTGGCGGCGGGCGTCGGCGCGGACGGCAAGCTGGGCAGCAGTGGCAACCTCGCGCTACGGGCCACCACGGTCAAGGCGCAGGGCCAGAATCTGGCTGGCGGCGATGTCAGCGTCGAGGCGGCTGACCTGGACCTGAGCGGCAGCCAGACCCTGGGCCGCAACGTGACCCTGACGGCCAGTACCGGCGATGCCAACCTCACTGGCAGTCAAGTCGATGCGACCCAAGTGCTGAATACCAAAGCGGCCAAGACCTTGCGCACCGATACGGCCAAGGTCACTGCGGGGAACCTGCAGATGGGCGCGCGGGATATTTCCAATGCCGACGGCGAGCTGGTGCAGACCGGCACCGCCGACACGTCGATCAAGGCCGCCGCCACGCTCGACACCAGCGACGGCCGGATTGCCTCCAATGCCACCAATGTGAAACTTGGCGCCGACCGGTTCGACAACAGCACGGGCAAGGTCGAGCACGCCGGCAAAGGCACCCTGGATATCCAGGCCACCCAGTTGGCCGGCAGCAAAGGCACCTTGGCCAGCAATGGCATATTGAACGTCAAGGCTGGCGAGGTGCTGGTCGATGATGGCCTGACCCAAGGCCAACAGATCACGCTCGACACCACGACGTTGTCCAACCAGCGTGGACGGATTCTCCAGACCGGCGCGCAACCGCTACAGGTCACCGCCCGTGAACGCTTCGACAATCAGGCTGGGCAAGTCAGCGGTCCCGGTGCCGTGGCGCTGAAGGTCGGCACGCTGAACAACCAGGGCGGCAAAGTCCTCGCCACCGACAACGGTGCCTTGACCGTCACGGCCGACGAAGCGGTCAATAACGGCGGCGGGACGCTGGCCGCCAGCGGTACGACAAAGGTCAGCGGCAAGGCGCTGGATAACACCCAGGGCACCGTGAGTGCCGGCGGTGAGCTGCATGCGACGTTCGACCGCTTGGACAATATCGGCGGCACGCTCGCCGCCACCCAGCGCATGGAGATCATCGCCGGGCAGTTGAACAACACCAATGGCGTGCTGGGTTCGGTGAAGTCCGGGCTCAAGGTCAGCGTCTCGGCGGATGCGCTGAACAACAGCGGCGGACGCCTTGAAGCGCTGGGCGATATCACCCTGTCGGCCCAGGGCTTGAATAACCAGGGCGGGGTGATCAGTGGCCAGGCTTTGGACCTGAATAGCCACGGCCTGCTGATGGACAACAGCCAAGGCACGCTGAATGCCGGCGCGACCCTGGACCTGCGCAGCGGTGAATTGCGCAACGCCGCGGGCCTGATCCAGGCCAAGGGCAAGCTGTTCATCGACACCGGCAGCCAGGCGCTGAACAACCTCCAGTCCGGCACCACCCAAGGCATCAGCGGCCAGGATGCGGTGGAAATCCGCAGCGCCCACCTCAACAACAGCACCGGTTTCCTCGGCGCCAAAGGTGCGCTGGTGCTCAAGGCCACCGACCTGACCAACGGCAGCGGCGGCCAGATCGTTGGCCAGAAGAGCGTACAGGTCGAAGGCGCCCGGGTGGATAACCGCGGCGGTCAATTGCAGGGCCTCGGCGATGTCCAGTTGGTGCTGGGCGAGACGCTCAACAACCAGGGCGGACTGGTGCGCAGTGGGGGAATCCTGGGCGTGACTGCCAACGTGCTCGACAACAGCGCCACCCAAGGCGCCAATCAGGGCCTCGAAGGCCGCGCCATGAGCCTGGCGCTCGACACCTTCGGCAACCAGGCCGGTGCCGTGCGCACCGACGAAGGATTCTCCATCGGCGTCAGCCAAGCGCTGGATAACCAGGGCGGCCTGATTTCCTCGGGGGCCGGCCTGACCATCACTGACCGCGATCCGGCGCAACGTCGCCAGGCGGTGCACAACCTCAATGCGACCTTGCTCGCCGGCAGCTTGTTGTCGCTCAACGCCGCCTATTCCGGGGGCAGCGGCCGAGCCCTGAGCCTGGGCGACCTGACGTTCAGCCTGCAAAGTGGCCTGGACCTGAGTGGACAGATCCAGGCCAATGGCAAGGTTGACCTGAGCACCGAAGGGGCTTTCAACAACAGCGGGAAACTGCTGGCGGGCAATCTTCTGCTGGTTCACTCGCAGACCCTGGACAACGCCGCCAACGGCGAGATCAGCGCCGGCCAGGTTCGCCTGACCGTCAACGACAGCTTGACCAACCGTGGCCTGATCGACGGCCAGCAGGTGCGTGTGCAAGCGCTGTCGCTCAATAACCTGGGCACGGGACGTCTATACGGCGACCGATTGGCGATTGCCACTTCGGCCCTGAGCAACCGCGATGAGAATGGCGTCGCCGCGACCATCGCCGCCCGCGAGTCGCTGGACATTGGCACCGGCACCCTGGACAACCGCGAGCAGGCAATGATCTTCAGTGCCGGGGACCTCGCCATTGGCGGTGCGCTGAGCGCCACTGACAAAGCCCAGGACCGGGCCCAACTGTTGACCAACGCCAGTGCGACCATCGAGGCCCTCGGCAACCTGTCGCTCGATGTGCAAAGCGTGCGCAACACCAACGAACACTTCAGCACCCAACAGGTGGAAGTCAGCCGCACCGCCTTGCAGGAATTCCAGCTCAGCGGTTCGCCGAACCGCTACCAGGGCGACCAGATTTCCGTGAGCCACGACGAGGTCAATTACCTCAACACGCCCGAGGGAAGCAAAGATAGCTGGAACCGCTACGACTACACTCGCGTGGTCCAGGAAACCCAGATCGCCACCTCGGCACCGGCGCAGATCCTCTCGGGCGGGACGATGCAGATCAATGCAGGGGATGTGCTCAACGACAAGAGCCGCATCATTGCCGGTGGGTTGTTGCAGGCCAACATTACCAGCCTGACCAACACCGAACTGACCGGCCAGCGCACCACCACCGACAGCGGCACCGCAACGAATTACTACCGCATCCAGCGCAAGGGCCGGGACCGTCAAGGAACAGCCGTCACGGCCTACACGCCTGCGCCCTTGATCCAGGACATCAGCCTGCAACCGACCGTGTTCGCCCAGAACGCCGCCGGCAACGGCACCGGCACCCAGATCAGCGCCCGCGCCACACAAGGCGTCGGCGAACAGATCGCCGCCACGGGTACGGTCAGCGCTCCGGTCGACAGGACCTTTCAAGTGGCGCCCATCGTTCAGGTCGCGGCCCAGACCACCCTCAACAGCAAGGGCGTGGCCGAGCAGATCCGCAGCGGCGGGCCCTCCCTGGCATTGCCGAACAACAGCCTGTTCACCACTAATCCCCAGAACACCAGCAGCTACCTGATCGAAACCGATCCGCGTTTTGCCAGCTACCGCACCTGGCTGTCATCGGACTACATGCTGCAGCGCCTGCAAGTCGACCCGGCACTGACGCAACAACGCCTGGGCGACGGCTTCTACGAACAGAAATTGATTCGTGAACAGATCGCGCAACTCACCGGCCGCCGTTTCCTCGACGGCTACGCCAATGACGAAGCGCAGTACCGTGCCCTGATCGACAACGCCGTGACCGTCGCCAGCCAATGGCAACTGGTGCCCGGCGTGGCCCTGACCTCCGCGCAGATGGCCCAGTTGACCAGTGACATCGTCTGGCTGGTTCAGAAGCAGGTCACCCTGGCCAACGGCGACACCCGCAACGTGCTGGTGCCGCAAGTGTACGTACGGGTCCAGGAGGGCGACCTCAACGGCTCCGGTGCCCTGATTGCCGGGCAGCAGTTGAACCTGAACATCGCTGGCGACCTGGTCAACAGTGGCAGCCTGGCCGGGCGCAGTGTCATGGCGATCACCGCGCAGAACATCGAGAACCTCGGCGGGCGCATCCAGGCCGACAAGGCATCGCTCACCGCGCGGGAAAACCTCAACAACCTTGGCGGCCTGATCGGTGCCGTGGACAGCCTGTCGCTCAAGGCCGGGCAGGACATCAACGTCGTCTCCAGCAGCCGGGACAGCAGCAGCGCCCAAGGCACCCGCCCCAACCTGTCGCGGGTGGCCGGGCTGTTCGTCAGCGGCGCCCAAGGCACGATGGGCGTGAGTGCCGGCAACGACCTCAACCTCACCGGGGCCCAGGTGGGCAATGCCGGCAAGGGCGGCAGTACCTTGCTGGAGGCGGGCAAGAACATCAACCTGGCCACCGTCGGAGAAGCCCACGAGCAAGCGCTGGCCTGGAACAGCAGCAACTGGCGCAAGGATGCCAGCCAGACCGAAGTCGGCTCCCAGATCCAAGGGCAGGGCGACGTGCGCTTGAGCGCCGGCCAAGACCTCAACGCCCGCGCGGCCCAGGTCACCAGCGAGCAAGGGGCGGTGTTTGCCGAGGCCAAGCGCGACGTCAACCTGACCGCCGGCCAGAACTACCAGTTCGCCGATGAAGCCCACAAGGTCAAGGGCAGCAACGGGATGTTTTCCAGCAAGACCACCACCACCCGCGACACCATCAGCCAGACCTCGGTCGAAGGCTCCACCCTCAGCGGCGAGCAGACCTATGTACAGGCCGGTCGCGACATCAACCTGAAGGGTAGCAACGTGGTGTCCACGACCCAGACGGTGCTGGTGGCGGACAACAACGTCAACATCGAAGCCGACACCGCCAGCAGCAGCGAACGTCATGACAAGTCCGTGAAGAAAAGCGGCCTGTTCAGCGGCGGCGGCATCGCCGTGACCATGGGGACCCAGCAACAGAGCGTCAAGGACCTCACCACCGAGCACACGGCCGTGGCGAGCACGGTCGGCTCGACCACCGGTGATGTGCTGATCGAAGCGGGCAAGGGCTATCGCCAAGTGGGCAGCCAGGTGTCGGCGCCACAAGGCAACATCGACGTCACGGCGCAGACTATCGACGTCGTCGAGGCGCGCAACACCCGCGAGCGCGAGCGTGAAACCCTGTTCAAGCAGACCGGGTTCACCCTCACCGTGACCAACCCGGTGATCAGCGCGATCCAGACGTCCCAGCAAATGAAACGGGCATCGGAAACAACCGACGACGGGCGCATGACAGCCCTGGCCGCCGCCACCGCCGTACTGGCGACCAACAATGCCGCCACCGCCGTGGCGATGGACCCGGGCGCGGCGGGCGGGATCAACATCAGCCTGTCCCTGGGCACCAAGAAGAACGAAAGCACCACCACCTACACCAGCGACAGCGCGGCCGGCTCGACCATGACCGCCGGCCACGGCCTACGCCTGCGCGCCACGGGCGCGGGTGCCGCCAGCAACATCACCGTCCAAGGCAGCGATATCAAGGCCGGCCGCAACGCCAGCCTCCTGGCGGACGGTGACATCAACCTGCTCGCCGCCCGCAAGATCGACAAGCAGGACACCGACAGCAAGAGCAGCAGCGCAAGTATCGGCATCGGCTTTTCCGTCGGTGCTCGCAACGGTTTCACCCTGGACCTGGGGGCGTCCGGCAGTCGTGGTCAGGCGGATGGCGATGGGCTCACCCACACCAATACCCATGTCCAGGCGGGCAACCAGTTGCTGCTGTCCTCGGGCGGCGACACCAACCTCAAAGGCGCGGTGGCCAGCGGCAAACAGGTCTTGGCCGATATCGGCGGCGACCTGACCATCGAAAGCCTGCAAGACACCACCACCTACGTGGTCGATGAGAAGAGCCTGGGCGTTGGCATCAGCCTGTGCATTCCGCCGTTCTGCTTAGGGATGAGTTCGGTCAGCGGTGCCAGCGGCAGTTTCGGTGCCACGGATATCGATTCCAACTACGCCAGCGTGACCGAGCAATCGGGCATCACGGCCGGGGACGACGGCTTTGACATTCGCGTGGGGGGCAACACCGACCTGGTCGGCGCTGTCATCGCCAGCAGCGACAAGGCCGTGCAGGACGGCAAGAATCGCCTGGTCACCGCCAGCCTCACCAGCCGCGACATCAAGAACAAGGCCGAGTACGACGCCAGCACCGTCAGCGTCGGTGGCGGCTATCGCGAAGTCGGCAAGGACCAGCAGGGCAACGCCACCAGCGGCGGCACGCAAACCCCGGGCACCGACCTGCCGAAGAACGACAACGACCTCAGCGCCACCATGCCGATCGCCATCAGCGCCAGCGACGACGCCAGCAGCGTCACCCGCAGCGGCATCAGTGGCGGCACCATCGTCATCAGCAACGACGCCGAGCAACAGAAACGCACCGGCCAGAATGGCGAGCAAACCGTCGCCAGCCTCAACCGCGATGTCTCCAGCGACCGCGACACCACCAACACCCTCAAGCCGATCTTCGACGAAGACGAAATCCGAGCCGGTTTCGAGATCGTCGGGGCGTTCTCCAACGAAGCCAGCACCTTGCTCGCCAACAAGGCCAAGGAAGTCGACCTCAAGCGCAAACAGGCCGAGGCGGCCCAGAACGCGGCCCTGGACCCCAACGCCCAACTCACCGACAGCGAACGCTTGGCGCTGCTCGGCAGCGCTCAGCGCCTGAATGCCGAAGCCAGCGGCATCGCCGACAAGTGGGGCGCGGGCGGCGCCTACCGGCAGCTCGCCACCGCCCTGGTGGGCGCGGCCAGCGGCAACATCAGCGGCGGTAACAGCGCGTTCGTCCAAGGGTTGGTGGTCAACTACCTGCAACAGCAGGGCGCCGGCTACATCGGCGACCTGGTGGCGGACGGCAAACTCACCGAAGGCTCGCCGCTGCACGCCGCCCTGCACGGCATCGGCGCCTGTGCGGGTGCCGCCGCCAGCAGCCAGAGCTGTGGCAGCGGAGCCGCAGGCGCGGCGCCATCGAGCCTGCTCACCGGCCTGTTCTCCGAAGCCAGCCCCGATGAAAGCGAAGCCCAGCGTGAGGCCAAGCGCAACCTGATCGTCAGCATTGTCACCGGGTTGGCCGCCACCAGCTCCTCGCTCGACCCGGCTACCGCCAACAGTGCGGCGGGCGCTGCGGTAGACAACAACTGGCTGGCGACTCAGCAGTGGGTTCAGGCGGAGAAGGAGTACAGCGCGGCTGACGGTCTCGGGGCCAAAGCGCAGGTGATCGCCAAGTGGGCGTACATCCACAAGAAACAAGACGTCCTGACCCGCTTCGGCGTGGGCAAAGGTTTGGCGCAGGCGGGTTGGAGCGATGTCGAAGGCTTGGCGCAATTCCTCCTCAATCCGGTTGAAGGGATCAAAGGTATCAAAGCCTTGCTCGACGATCCCGAGGCGCGCCAGAGATTAGGCGATGAAATGGTCGGTGACGCCGAAGCCAAAATCGCACGTATCGAAGACGCCCTGGAACACGGCGGCGACGAACGTGCCGTGCAACTGGGCCAGGATATTGGCGAACTGGTCTGGCAAGTCGGCACCATCGCCACGGGCGTGGGCACGGCGGCCAAGGGCGGCGTGGCGCTGGCGAAAACCGGGATCAAGGTGGGGGCCAAAGAGCTTGAAAAAATGGCCGATATGGCCAACATTGCCAAAGCTGAAGTGTCGGCCGGGAAGCCGATGAACTGGAGCAGCGTGGAGGGGGCGTATAGCAAGAAGCTTGAGGGGGGGTATGGCCCTGGCACGACGACCGTTAATGGGAAGGTTGTTGAGAATCCTGGGGACTATAGTGCTGGGATAAAAAAACCTAGTAAAGTGCTACGCGAAGTAGAAATTAACTCTGGTGGTAAGGGGGCGTGGTCCAAAGAGCTGAATAAACCTGAGCCCAATACAATTTATAAAGTGGATGGCAACAAGATTTATCAAACCGATAGTTTGGGTCGCGTTGAAAAGGTTGAATCTGAGCTTTCGCTTGTGAAAAATGACAGGAATACATACCAGCAGTGTGTCGCTGGAAAGTGCGGAGTTGCTGGTGATGAAGGGGGGCATCTAATTGCAAGCATTTTTAACGGCCCTGGTGAAAAGTTAAATTTGCTTCCCATGAATGGGAATCTAAACAAAGGTGAGTGGAAGGTGATGGAGAATGCATGGGCTTCCGCACTCAAGGAGGGTAAGAGCGTCAGCGTGAAAATCGAGCCTGTCTATACAGATGCTGGCCTCAGGCCGGATAGATTCAATGTTAGATACTCGATTGATGGTGGACGTCCTGTGATTGTTGATTTTAAAAATGCACCTAAAGGTGGAAACTGATGAGCGAGCAGGGGCTGTATCAAAAAATTGGCCAGCTTTTATTGGATGCTGGTCCTTCGGGGGCTCAAAAAATAGTTGTTAGAGCTAGGCTTTTTGCCGAGGGCGATGGAGGAAGTTATGAGTTTGATTATTTCGATAAAACAAACCGCTCAAGCTGGTTTGATCCAGACAGCAGAGCTGTGGGAGATTTGACAGAGTTGTTGGTTGAGCTCCGGCGCTACTATGTTGAAAATGGGTTGTGCCAAAATGGGAAACCTTGGTCTTCGTGTGCAGTTACTTTGGATGTAGAGAAAATGAAAATTAGTATTAACTACAGTTATGATGGTTAAGTTTTTTGCGGAGGTAGGGGGTGAAAATGTTGCGTTGTAGGAAACGGTGGGTATCTAATTGCTCTGTTCTTAAATAAACTCCCCCTTTTTTCATGATGAGATTTTCAAGGTCTTTAAGGTAATTGGCTATGTACCCCATTGGGAATATCCGGATGGTGACGAGTATGCATTGTATGGTGTTGCCGTCCGTCGAGGTTTTGAGCCTTACGACATGCCTTTAACTCCGCCCTTTGTCAGCGTGCTCTAGGCTATGGCCCGGATGAAGTCATTGCATGACTGCAAGGAAAGTATCGTATGGCGGTTCGGCTGATGGATGGGGTTTATTGGGTTCTCAATGATGACCCGGACATGTCCTATGAAGCCTTTGTGGAAATGAATGAGCAGCTCAAGCCGATCTTGGGGCTGGTCTCGCGGGCATATCTGGGAAAAGCGGGAAAGGGGAGGGATTTATTTAATGGCTCGGTGCTTAAATGAATTTGTCCCCTTTTTTTGCTTGGTGGTTGTCCTGAAGAAGTTTGTTTAATGATTCGCCAAGAGGTGTTCGGTGCGTGGCGATAATGATATTTACAATGATATTGGTGCGATTTTATTCGATGTCGCTCCAAAGGGGGCGTGTAAGGTTGTGATGCGCGCACAGTTGGCGCCGGAATTGGACAGCTGCGAGTATGAATATGATTTCGTAGATGAACAAGGTAATGTGTCCTGGTTTGCCGCTGGAGGGCGTGCAAATACGGATATGCTGAAGCTGTTGGTGGAGCTCCGACATTGGTATTTTGAGAATAAGCTAACGGCAGGTATGTCTGTTTGGAATGGTTGCGAAGTAACGATTGACTTGGTTGAAGGAAAAATCGGGGTTGAATTTATATATTCGCAATGAATGGGGGGGGGAAAGTTGTGAGTCCTAAGTCTTTTTGGGGAATGGGGCGGAGGTCACAATAGAAAAAAGAGATTTGTTGTTTAGGCAAAGAGAAGTGGTGGTGTTGATTTGGTTTCTAAATAAATCTTTCCTCTGTTTTATGAAGTTTTCTGAGGCGAGGTAATGGGAAGGGAAAATGTTGTATTGATCTTGAGCGAGCAGGGCTGGGTTTGTAGCAAGGATGAAGTTGGTGATTATTTTTGTGTCACTGATGTCGGAGGAGTCCAACTGCAGATTATCCCATCTGTGGGTAAGCGCTCGGAACATTTTCGGGTTTCGCTTATTGCCTCCATCTCATCCAAAGAGTTTTCGGAGGCTGTTTCTATCATATTGGGCGATGGCGGTGGTAATGCTCCGGTTATAGTTAGAAATGAAGCTCCGGAAAAACTGTTCAGTTTTTCTAGTGATGATGTTATTAGGCTGTCTGAGAAGGCTATCTCTTGGGCTCGCTCTCAGAGTATTGACGAAGGGCTGGCGGTTTATAGGAGGCTGCCAACTGAAGCTAAAGGTGCAATGCCTATCCGACATTTGGCGGCTCTAGCAATAACAGGTGATACTGGGCGCTTAGAAGAATATAAAAAAAGTTTTGAGAAAGGCGACAGGCTCGGATTTGTGCCTTACATTACTTCCGAAATGATCGAGCGGGCACTTATGATAGCTAAAGAAAGTAAATAATCAAAACTCCATGAATGCAGCAGATATAGAACTATGGTTTTATGCGCGTCCTGACAGAGCTTTATCTATAGATCAGCGGCATGCTGAAGTCATGGATAGGATGTCTCGGATTGGTGCTCTTTTAGGATTCGCAGGTCTTGAGCTACCGTCCACCCCGAGTTGTGGCGACGGGTTGATTGCTACCTATACTGTTAAGCTTCCTATCAGAGGGCTTCGGTTTGTGGGGGACTATGCGTATCGTGGTGATCGATACATATATGAGGATAGGGCCTCCTATGACGAGCACTTGCGTTTTGGATTTAAAGTATCAAACAAGGCTATTGATTATAAGCTTGTTGTGAATGAGCAGTTGCCAAAAGTGATTGAGGCGTTTAAGGGGTGTACTTCAAAGCAGGTGGAAAATAGATCCTGGTTTACTGCTGCCTCTACCAAAAGCTGGAGGGAAGTAGGTATGAAGTCTTTATTGTCCGACTGGTGTGCCTTCTGTGAAGGCAGGGCGGTCTTCGATAAATCTCACTTTTTGGGATTGTTGAAAGCGCAAAGTGGTTCCGAGGAGCTTCGACGGATATTCAGCTATTTTCCGTTTTCGGAAGAGTTGGCTGATAGAACGGAGCGCGTTCTAGCCTCTGGAGATATAGAGAAGTCTCTGTATCTCTTGCCAAGACTTAAAGTTGGAAAGGACGAATTAATTCAGCTAGGCTGGGAGTGGTTCAAGGAGCAAGAAAGAGTGTGCGGGGTGCTCGGTGATTCCGAGGTTCTAAAAATTTGTGAAAGTGCCCAGGTGCTTTTTGTTGATGGTCACGATATAGATCACTGGCTTCAGCAAGATATTCCTCATTATTGGTTGTTTGATGAAATTGGGGATGCAATCAGGGAGAGCAGAGTTTCTGATACCGAGCAGACTTATGCGCTGTTTGAGGCGTTCTATGGATTGGCTGCGGACTACTATCTCGCTTGGTATATTGGGCAGCCGTTGTTTAAATTTGATATTGATTTGGCGTCCTATTTCAAATTCTGGCGGGCTGGCGGAAGGTGTGCTCTCACCGAAAGCGGCTTCTTAGTGGCTAACCAGGAATAAGGCGGTCAGGTTCAGGAAATAAAATTTGGCGTTGAGTTACGGGAGCACAGGTGCGAGACGAAGATTTTGAGTGCTTCATTGGTGTAATGGGTGAGGCTACATCACATCGGCCGGTGCTTGATTCCCAGGTTGCGAAATATAGGGCGGTACTGCCGGACGCGTTGCTCACCTATTGGCAGAAAGAAGGTTGGTGTGGGTATGCCAATGGACTTTTCTGGACGTTGGATCCGGACGATTACAAACACCTGCTCGATACGTGGTTAGCCGATACTGAACTTTCGCAAATAGATAGTTACCACGTTATTGCCCGGAGTGCTTTTGGAACGTTGTATGCTTGGGGCGAGAAATACAATCAGAAAATTGTTGTTTCATGTCCGACGGGGTCTATCGTCGCGTTGATGAATAAACTGAATGTACCTAATAAAACCCCGGATCTAGCCATTCAGACATTTTTCGCTATGTCTGATAAGGAACGTTATGATCTGGAGGATAGTCAAGGTGAGTTTTTATTTGAGCGAGCCCTAGAAAAGTTGGGTGCACTTGACGAGCATGAGGTCTACGGTTTTGAGCAAGCATTGTTTGTTGGAGGGGCGGCTTCGCTGGATCAGTTGGTTAAGTGCAATTTAGAGGTTCACTTAACGAGCCTTCGACAGATGCGTTCCTGAGTGGGCACAGTAAGCGGAAGTGCGTTGTACTAGTGTAAAAGGAGCATATCGAAATGGATGAAATCAACGTCCGGCTTCACCAACACCGGCGCTGGCTGTCACAGTCGGAAGGCCTGACGGCTCAAGAGCTTGATTTTATCGATGAGGATCTGGCCAGCGACTCATTAAGCGGATTGGACAATGTGGCTGACTCGTTGGGGATGCTGGCGACTTATTACGGCATTCGAGGCGAAGTCGCGATCAGTGACGGAGAGGCTTCTGGCTGGGAATACGTCTCGCGCTCGATGATGTACCGTTATTGGGCGCTGATGCTCAAGGCCAGGGCTTTCTCCAAAACGAGTTTTCTTCAAGGCATCCAAACCGTCCCCAATCTGACTAACCAGTTAAGCATTGCTGGGTGCTTGCTGGCCGGGTTGATAGCGGTTGATCGTCGTGATCTGGCTGCATCCGTGGCCGATGTGCTTGCCGGAATGTTGTCCATCAAAGGCGCCGTCGATTCGAGCTATCTTGAACGGCGTCGATTTGAACCTTTCATGCTCTGGCTTTATTCAGTCTATTCGCAAGGTGCTGCGCTTCCGGACATCAAGTCGATGGATCTGGGCATTTATCAAAACGTGATAGACGAATGGACAAATGAGCAAGGGCTAGCTGATGCGTTGGAAGCGCTTTGTCGATATCACTTATCCAACGCTGAAGACAACGGTGGGGCCTGGGACCCTGAGTTCAAGCATGCGCCTTTCGATCTGTTGCCTTTAGAGATCCACGCGATTCTCCAGGTCCGACAGCAACTGGGTTTGACTGCTCCAGCGGTGTCGAGTCCGTTGTTGTCCGCAGAGACGGCTGCGCTAGAAAGCCTCGTCATCGTTCCTGATCAACTTGCTGTCCGGATGGAAACGGCCTACGAGCGTTTCTTCGGGCTTTAGACGCAGGCGCGACCCTTTTTTCAGTTAAGCAATGACATGCGGTGAGCTGAATGAAGTATTACTTATTGCGGGAAGACGTGCAGTTTCCTGAGCGCTGGTACCTGGGCGATATCAAACACTGTAACAACTGGCTCTTCATCGACCCCCCTTCTGAGTACATGGAGCCGTGTACCTACGCCCTCGAGGTTCGTGAGGAAGGTGTGAGTCTGGACTTTTCCTTGGCTGGATATGCCTCTGTGCCGATCCTGAGCGAAAAAGCCAGGGACGCATTGGTGGGCATTCCCGACGTTGATGAACCGTATATGAATGTCGTGCTTGAGCCCGTGACGGTTGCGGGGGAGCACGCTCATGATCGTCATTATGTAGTGATCGTTGAGACCCAAGTGGATTGCGTAGACGAATCACGTTCCGCTTTCAAAAAATATGAGGTCAATGATCCCGTACGACCAGATCGAGCCGGCGAATACAGCGTCTTTCTGAGTCTCGTCATTGATCCTGCCAGGGTTCAGGGAAAACATATTTTTCGGGTCAAGAAACACTTGGGGGCATTGATCGTTAGCGAGGAGGTGAAGCTTCGGCTGGAGCGAGCGGGGCTCACAGGAATGCTATTCGAGGGAGTGAATGGCGAAGGTAAAGTTATTTGCTGATTCGCGAAAGCCAGTAGGCACCCGGCGAGGCAAGAGGCTGAATCGCCTGCTACGGTGGTTGTAAAGAATAGGATTGAGCCGAGGGGGGAGGGCCTTACATCATCCGCTGTGGCGAGGGGATTTATCGTGGCGAGGGATTTATCCCCGCTGGGCTGCGGAGCAGCCCCCTGAGTTTGTGCTCGCGTTGTATCAGTATGATCGGGTGTCTGCTTACTGGGGCCGCTTCGCGACCCAGCGGGGATAAATCCCCTCGCCACAGATTCTTTGTTTGCCATGGCTCTGCGATTGGCAGGTCGTCTGCACTCGGTTTCTCCCACACCTTCTCCTTAACGGAACGCCATCGCCTGCCGATAACCTGATGAGCCCGTTTCTCTCCAGCGTTTCGGCTCGCAATGTGCGTCACGACACAGCCAGGCCAAGCGGGTGCTGAAATCCCTTGAACGGTGCTGGCTGGTGACTATCATCTGCGCGCCTCGGGGTTGTGACACGGCGTTTCGTTGTTATGCCATTGGGTTATTTTTTTACTTGCCTGGACATCCTCGATGCTGGCGTACCACCAAAAAAGCTTTTTGATCGTCGATGATTTCTCGGATTTCCGCAGTTCGATCCGCTCCATGCTGCGTGAGCTGGGCGTCAAGGACGTGGACACCGCCGACACCGGTGAAGTGGCGCTGCGCATGTGCTCGCAGAAGCGCTATGACTTCATCCTGCAGGACTATCACCTGGGCGACGGGCGCAA
The DNA here is from genome assembly GCF_023701885.1 of Pseudomonas sp. CG7. NCBI lineage: Bacteria > Pseudomonadati > Pseudomonadota > Gammaproteobacteria > Pseudomonadales > Pseudomonadaceae > Pseudomonas > Pseudomonas sp. CG7. Next base: position 56,631 of record NZ_JABAEE010000029.1, read on the forward strand.
GAATGGCCAGCAGGTGCTGGAAGACCTGATGGTCGAGAAGTTGATCAGCCATGAAAGTGTCTTCCTCATGGTGACCGCCGAGACCAGTCAGGCGATGGTGCTCAGTGCCCTGGAGCACGAGCCGGATGCGTACCTGACCAAGCCATTCAATCGCTCTGGCCTGGCCCAGCGGCTGGAGCGGCTCGAGCAACGCAAGACCCTGCTCAAGCCGATCCTGCAAGCCCTCGACCGTGGCAAGCCGATGGAAGTGCTCAATGCTTGCATCGCCCTGTGCAAGCAGGACCCGCGCTACGGGCCGTTGTGCCTGCGTTATCGCGCCGATGCGTTGCGCGACCTGAATCAGAATGAAGCCCTTGAGCGGCTGTACAACTCGATCATCGCCGATCGCCCATTACCGTGGGCCTACGCGGGGTTGGGCAAGTTGATGTTCAAGCGCGGCCAGGTGACGCAGGCCAAGGCCGTTTATGAAAAAGCCCTGAAAGTCTTTCCGATGATGCCGGCGTTGTACGACGGCATGGCCGAAGTGTTGATGGCCGAAGGCGACACCAAGCAGGCGCAGCACGTGCTGGAAGAGGCAGTGCGCCTGTCGCCGCTGGCGGTGCGCCGTCAATCGTTGCTGGGCAAGCTGGCGATGACCAACGAAGACTTCGACACGGCGTCCCGGGCCTATCGCCAAGCGGTGGGGCAGGGCGCGCAGTCGCGCTTCAAGGACCCGGAAAGCAACCTCGGCCTGGCCCATGCGCTGATCAGCAAGGGCAGCGAAAAAGGCCTCGACACCCGGACGCGGCTGGAGATCAACACGACCCTCAGCGCCGTGGCGAAGGAGAACCTCAACGACCCCGGATTGCAGGTCCGGGCGCGGTTGATGAAGGCCACGAGCCTGTTGCTCAACGATGCCGAAACCGCCGAAAAGCTCACCGAACAGGCCTTGCAGCGCCTCGATGGCATGGAGCAGTTCATGAGCGCCGAGGCCGCGTTGCTGGTGGCCAAGCAGTTGCAAATGCTTGGCCAGACCAGCGCCGGCGAGTCGATGCTCAAGAACTGCGCGGAGATCTACGGTGATGACCCGACGGTGATGCAAGGCATCGCCAAGCTCACCGACGACCCGAACATCCTCAACCAGGGCAATGCCGCCGCCGAGTTGAATCGCGAGGGCGTGCGGGTCTACAAGACTGGTGCATTGCCGGAGGCGCGAGAGCTGTTCCGCCGCGCCCTGAAGATGCAACCGAAGAACATCAGTATTGCCCTGAACATGGCGCAATCGCTGCTGCATGGCACCGACACCACTGTGGAGTCGGAACTGCTGCAGGAGTGCCGTGCCTGCCTGAAACTGGTGGGCATGATGCCCGATACCGATGCGCGTTTTGCGCGCTATCAAAAACTGCGAAGCAAGGCATTTGGCGATGAATGACAGCGAACAGGCACTCGATTTTTCCACGGTGATCGCGTCGACCGTGCATGACATGAAAAACTCCCTGACCTTGCTCATGCAGGCGCATGGGCAATGGCTCGAGCGCTTGCCCGAATCCGAGCGACAGACCTCGGAGCAGGGCGTCATCGAGTTCGAGTTTGCCCATCTCAACGGTCTCATGGTGCAGTTGCTGGGGTTGTACAAGCTCGGCGTCAACCAGTTGCCACTGCACCCGGCCTACCATGAGCTGGATGACTTCATCGAGGCGCAACTGGCCGGCCATCAGGATGTGTTTCGCAGCCGTGGGATCATGGCCACCTACGACGTCGATCCGCTCAGCCCGCTGGGTTTTTTCGACCGCGAGTTGGTCGCCTCGGTGCTCGACAACTGCATCAATAACGCCATTCGCCATGCGCGCCAGGCACTGTTGATCAGTGTGAGCGACGAAGCCGGGCAACTGGTGCTGACCATCAACGACGACGGCGAGGGTTACCCGCCAGAGATGATCGAGCGTCAGGCCGAGTATGTGCAGGGCATCAACCACAGCAGCGGCAGCACCGGGCTGGGCCTGTATTTCGCCGCGCGGATCGCCGGGTTGCACCAGCGCGGCGGCGTGAGCGGGCGGACCGAGAATGCCAATGGCGGTGTGTTGGGCGGTGGGGGGTTCCGGCTTTACTTGCCCTGAGCGTGCCCTTAAAAAAACACCACAAATCCCCTGTGGGAGCGGGCTTGCTCGCGAAAGCGGTACATCAGTCATACTTGTGCTGACTGACACACCGCTTTCGCGAGCAAGCCCGCTCCCACACTGGACCTCACATTCCCCGCACTCGGTGTTTATTGTTTGTGGGTGCTTGATATTCCGAACAGCCGGAGCCTATTTTGTACGGGTTGCCGTTCGCGGCTCGCACATAACAAGGATTGCGTCATGACGACCGATGGCCAGCGTTCACTCGCGCAGCGACTGACGGGCATTGATGAGATTGAATGTGTCACGCCGGATTTGAATGGCGTGCCGCGGGGCAAGGTGATGACCGCCGAGGGGTTCCTCGAAGGCCGGCGGTTGCAGTTGGCGCGGGGCGTGCTGCTGCAATGCATCATGGGCGGTTATCCGCCGTCGCGTTTCTACGGCAGCGACGACGGCGACCTGGCGCTGGTGGCCGATCCGAAACAGATCCACCGCCTGCCCTGGAGCCAACAGCCCCGTGCCCTGGCGATCTGCGACGCCGACGAACTGACCGGTGAAAGCTCCCGGCTCTCGACACGCGGCCAGCTCAAGGCAGTTGTCGCGCGTTATGCGGCCCTTGGCCTGGCGCCGGTGGTGGCGACCGAGCTGGAGTTCTTCGTATTCGCCCCCAACCCGGACCCGACCCAGCCGTTCCAGCCGCCGATGGGCCTGGATGGACGGCGCGAAGACGGCCAATCGGCGTTCAGCATCAGTTCCAACAATGGCCTGCGCCCGTTCTTCAGCGAAGTCTATGCCTGCATGGCGGCGCTGGGCTTGCCTCGCGACACCTTCATGCACGAAATGGGCGTGAGCCAGTTCGAGATCAATCTGCTGCACGGCGACCCTTTGTTGCTGGCGGACCAGACCTTCCTGTTCAAGCACCTGCTCAAGGAAGTCGCCCTCAAGCACGGCCTGACCGTGGTCTGCATGGCCAAGCCCCTGGCCCACACGCCGGGCAGCTCGATGCATATCCACCAGAGCGTCGTCGAGGCGGACAGTGGCCGCAACGTGTTCAGCGACGAAGCGGGCGAACCGACGGCCACGTTCCGGCATTTCATCGGCGGGCAACAGGCGTGCCTGGCGGACTTCACTGCGTTGTTCGCGCCGAACGTGAATTCCTACCAACGCCTGTGCCATCCGTTCGCTTCGCCGAACAATGCGTGTTGGTCCCATGACAACCGTTCGGCCGGGTTGCGGATTCCCGCCAGCTCGCCGGTGGCCCGACGGGTCGAGAACCGCTTGCCCGGGGCCGATGCCAACCCCTACCTGGCAATTGCCGCCAGCCTGGCCGCCGGGCTGTATGGGATCGAACATCGCCTGGAGCCGAGCGCGGCGATCCAGGGCGAATTCGAAGTGCCAGATAATCTATCGCTGCCATGTACCTTGCATGCCGCCCTGGAGCGTCTGAAGCGTAGTCATCTGGCGAAGGAACTGTTCGGCACGGAGTTCATCGAAGGCTACATCGCCTCCAAGACCCTGGAACTGACCAGTTTCTTTGACGAAATCACGCCCTGGGAGCGGCGTGTCCTCGCGGCCCAGGCCTAACGAACCGTCGCATTCGGGCTATCTTCAACGGATAGCCCTTACTTACCTCAAGGAGCCGCTCGGAACGCCGATGCGCCAAATCTGGAAACCTTTTCGAGCGCTTTATTTCGCCTCGCTGATGATGTTGATCGGCTCGGGCCTCTTGAGTACTTACCTGGCCTTGCGCCTGGCCGCCGACCATGTGGACAGCCTCTGGGTCGGTGCGCTGATGGCCGCCAACTATTTCGGCCTAGTGCTGGGCGGCAAGATCGGTCACCGGCTGATCGCCCGCGTCGGGCACATTCGCGCCTACTCGGCCTGTGCCGGGATCGTCGGGGCGGCGGTGCTGGGCCATGGCCTGGTGAACTGGCTGCCGGCCTGGATCGTGCTGCGGATGATCGTTGGCCTCGGCATGATGTGCCAGTACATGGTCATCGAGAGTTGGCTCAACGAACAGGCCGACGCCAAGCAGCGCGGTGTGGTGTTCAGCGGCTACATGATCGCCTCGTACCTGGGGGTGGTGCTGGGGCAGTTGATCCTGGTCATGCACCCGGCCCTGGGCCTGGAACTGCTGATGCTGGTGGCGCTGTGTTTCGCCCTGTGCCTGGTGCCGGTGGCGCTGACCCGGCGGATTCACCCGGCACCGCTGCATCCGGCACCGATGGAGCCGCGTTTCTTTATAAAACGCGTGCCACAGTCTTTGACCACGGTGTTGGGCTCGGGGCTGATCGTCGGTTCCTTCTACGGTCTGGCGCCGCTCTACGCCTCCCAGCAGGGCCTGAGCACCGAACAGGTCGGCCTGTTCATGGGTAGCTGCATCTTTGCCGGCCTGCTGGTGCAGTGGCCGCTGGGCTGGCTATCGGATCGTTATGACCGGGCACTGTTGATCCGCTGCTTCGCTCTGGCCCTGGCGGTGTGTGCATTGCCCCTGGCCATTTTGTCGAAGGTGCCGCTGGAAATATTGTTCGTCGCGGGGTGCTGCTGTTCGTTGGTGCAGTTTTGCCTGTATCCGCTGGCGGTGGCGTTTTCCAACGACCACGTCGAGGGCGATCGCCGGGTGTCGCTCACGGCGATGCTGTTAGTGACCTACGGCGTGGGCGCCAGTATCGGCCCATTGGTGGCCGGCGTGCTGATGAAGCTGTACGGCAGCCAGATGCTGTATGGCTTCTTCGCTTTGTTTGCGTTGGTGCTCGTGTGGCGGATTCGGCCGAAAGCGGTCACCAATCTGCATCAGGTCGATGATGCACCGCTGCACCATGTGGCCATGCCGGACAACATGACCAGCTCGCCCTTGGTGGCGTGCCTTGATCCAAGGGTCGACGAGCAGGTCGTTCAGGAGCAGATGCAGACATCGCCCAATCCGGACGCGGAGCCTGAGCCAGCCGCCGAAGGCGCTGCGGAAACCGAGGAGCCCGAGGGGCCCAGTTTTACCCAGGCCAGGCCTTGAAACAGGCATAAAAAACGGGCAGTCACCGCAAGGGACTGCCCGTTTTTCATGCCTTGAGGATCAGAGGTCGTCTTTGTCGAAGCGGCGGGCTTCGCGCTGGAGCTGGTAGACGAACCGCTCGACTTGCCGTTGCACCAGGCCGCTGATGTTGTGGAAGCGTACGCCGGCGAACGTAGTGTTGAATCGTTCTTCGAAGTGCAGGTAGCGCAGCTCGACGGGGGCGGTCATGTTGCCAAACGGCAGGGCTGCGACGAAGCGCTCGTACACTTGGCCCAATTGCAGTCGCTCGGTGATATCGCCGTCGAAACGCAACTTGCAACCGGTGGCGGAAATGTCCAGCAGCTTGCCTTCTACGGGGGACTTCATCTTGTCACCGCCCAGTTCAACGCTCACCAGTTGCGCCAGTTTCAGGGCGGCGCGGAAGGCGTTGCGACGTTGGTGGTAGACCACCTCGTCGGGCAGGGCGCCGCGGTAGCAGCGACCGTCGCTGGATTCATCGATGGTCAGCGGGCCCTTGCCATCCCACGCGATGCGCACGCCGTCATGGAAGCCCTCGACGCGAAACGGCTCGCCGGCCAGTAGGAAGCGCTCGCCGTCCCGGGGAATCATTTCATCCAGGGCGATGGAATTGGTCTCGCGATCGACATTGACCAGATAACTCTGAAAGCGCTGGGTACGTTCATGGAACGTAATGATCAGCGGGTCGTGGCTATCTTGCAGCATCCGCAGGTTGCCGGAGATTTCCAGGGGCGTGGTAAGGACCTTGGGTGGCTGCGGAGCATCATCCGCGTTTGAGGCATTGAACACGGTGGGTCAATCTCCAGGCAAAATACGACTACGAATGGCTAGCATTTTGCCAGCATGTTTCGCGCGTTGATAGAGCGAAGGCATAGTTCGTTTCATGCCTGGCTGAGCGGACGGTGCTTGACCATTCTGGCCGTCGAACCGCTGGCGTCATACAGTGTCGGGATCTCGCCGCCGTTGAGAATGCGCAATTGGTTGGCGGTGGCGGCCTGCTGCATCTGGATCGACTGGCCGTTACGGGCGTTGGTCGCCTGGCATTGGGCGAGCAGGTCGTTGAGCACCTTGCTCTGGGACAGCAACTGATCGCCGATCGTCGATTGGCTGGCCAATTGCTCGAGGCCGTCATGATTGGCGGGCAGGTTGAGGCTGGCGAGGATCTCGCTGCGCTTGCGGCCATGCTGGTCGAGCAAGATGATCAGTGCCTGTTTCTGCGCCAGGATGTTTTCCAGCAAAGGCATGTCACGACCGTGCAGGGCCACGGATTCGGCCTGCAATAACTCCAGCAATTGTTGCGCTGGTACGAAGTCGTCGATGATCAGTTGCAATAATTGAGTGTCGTGCATGGCTGGCCTTGGGTCTTAGCGTCCAAAAGCCTGGCGCAGGCGGCGGCCTAGCGCTGGGCTTCGAAGTTGAGCAGTTTGCTGGCTACGCGGTTGCTGTCGACTTTGTAGCTGCCATCGGCGATGGCTGCTTTCAACTCGGCCACGCGGGCGTTGTTGACGACAGGTTGATCGCGCAGCTTGTCAGTGAGCTTCTGCAACTGCTGAGCCTCATTGCTGAGGTGTACCGACTCCCCGTTGCTGACTTCGGCTGGCGTGGACAGCGGCGCGGATTTGTCGGTTTCGACGGTTTCCTTGGTGGCGCTGGTACGCGTAGTGCCTGTCAGCGGTGAAGAGCTGTTTAAACGATTGAAGTCGATGACCATGGTAAAAAACCTCTGGGTATTTGGACGCTTGCCATGTTTTCGGCCATTCCCAAAAAAACTTTAGGCTCATTTATTCAATGAACGTGCGCACGTCTGCGCTTGCCTTTGCATAAGGCACAGTCTAGGGAACACCGGGATCAAGCGCCAGCTTTCTACCTCCTTTACCAGGTCATTACATCGCCACTTCCACTTGGCCTGGGGCCATCACCTGCGCCTTGATGACGCGCTGGGAGTTAAGGTTTTTTACTCGTATCTGTTCACGCATGCCGCCATTGGACAGGGCCTCGCCGGGCATCCGCACGGCCAGGGAACCGCTGCGGGCGGTGATGACCACCTGGTCACCCTTGCGGACCACCTCGGCCTGCTCCAGGTGCACCAGTGTCACGACCTGGTCGGCGACCATTGGTCGGACAAGTTTCTGCCCGATGGCCTGATCGACCGAGGTCAGGAAACCCTGGGTGATCTGGCTGATGTCGCGTTCGCGCAACATGACGTCCTGTGGCTCGACGATCCCGGCCCGCTTGAGCGGACGGGTGGTGGTGACAATTTCCCGGAACAGGCGCACTTGAGCGGGCACGAACACCGTCCAGGGCGCGGCGCTGTCGCAACGGACCTTCACCGTGACGCGCCCCAGGGGCCGGGCCGGGCTCTCCAGGGAAGCAGTCAATTCCTTGTCACACATGGGCATGCGCAGGCGCGGGTCGAGCTGGTTGACTTCGATTTCGTAACGACCTTCGGTTTGACTGGTTGCCAGATAGTCTTCTACGGTGAATTCAAGAAAGCCCTGAGTGACGCCGATAAGGAGATCAGGCAAGGTAACCGGAACCGCCGCAAGGGCAGGACCGCCCGAGGTGAACAGGCAGGCAGCCAACAGTGCACCGAGCCAGTGGCGGCAGTGAGTGGTCAGGCGTCGAGAAAATGTCGTTTGTGCGTTCATGCCGGTTCAATAGCAAGCCCCGTGCCGTTTAGTGATGAATGCGCGTCGGACACATTAGCGTTAGGTAGGAGTCAGGGCATGGCGGGAGTAATGGATTCGGTAAACCAGCGCACTCAGCTGGTCGGTCAGAATCGCCTGGAGCTGTTGTTGTTCCGTCTCGACGGCCAACAAATGTATGGGATCAACGTATTCAAGGTCCGCGAGGTGCTGCAATGCCCCAAGCTGACCCTGATGCCCAAGTCCAGCCCCGTCGTGTGCGGTGTGGCCAATATCCGGGGTGCGACCATCCCGATTCTCGACCTGGCGATGGCGACCGGTTCCGGTCGGCTGCTGGACCAGCGCAATCCGTTTGTGATCATCACCGAGTACAACACCAAGACCCAGGGTTTCCTGGTGCGCTCGGTGGAGCGCATCGTCAACATGAACTGGGAAGAGATCCATCCGCCGCCCAAGGGCACCGGTCGCGATCACTACCTGACGGCGGTGACGCGGGTCGATAACCAGTTGGTGGAAATCATCGACGTGGAGAAAATCCTCGCCGAAGTGGCACCCACGCCGGAAGCGATCTCCGCGGGCGTGGTGGACGCCGAGACCCAGCACAAGGCGATTTCGCTGCGGGTGCTGACCGTCGACGATTCTTCGGTGGCCCGCAAGCAGGTCACTCGTTGCCTGCAAACGGTCGGCGTCGATGTGGTGGCGTTGAACGACGGGCGACAGGCGCTGGATTACCTGCGCAAGCTGGTCGATGAGGGCAAGAAGCCCGAGGAAGAGTTCCTGATGATGATCTCCGACATCGAGATGCCGGAGATGGACGGGTACACCCTGACCTCGGAAATCCGCAGCGACCCGCGTATGCAAAAGCTGCACATCATCTTGCATACTTCGTTGTCCGGTGTTTTCAACCAGGCGATGGTCAAGAAGGTCGGTGCCGACGATTTCCTGGCGAAATTCCGCCCCGATGACCTGGCTTCCCGGGTCGTCGATCGGATCAAGGCAGCCGAATAAAGTAGAGGTCGGGCGCGTTGTGCGTCCGGCAAGTCAACACGAATGAAAGAGGCGGTATCTTGTCTACGGGTAATTTGGATTTCGAACAGTTCCGGGTCTTCCTGGAAAAAGCCTGTGGCATCCTGCTTGGTGAAAACAAGCAGTACCTGGTGTCGAGCCGTCTCAATAAATTGATGGAGCAACAGGGCCTCAAGTCATTGGGCGAGCTGGTGCAGCGTATCCAGACCCAACCGCGCAGCGGCTTGCGCGAGATGGTGGTGGACGCGATGACCACCAACGAAACCTTGTGGTTTCGTGACACCTATCCCTTCGAGGTGCTGAAGAACAAAGTGCTGCCGGCGGCCATCAAGGCCAGCCCGGGCCAGCGCCTGCGGATCTGGTCGGCGGCCTGTTCGTCGGGGCAGGAACCCTATTCGTTGTCGATGTCCATCGATGAGTTCGAGCGGACCAACCTGGGCCAGTTGAAAGGTGGCGTGCAGATCGTTGCCACCGACCTGTCCGGCACCATGCTCAATAACTGCAAGACCGGCGAGTACGACAGCCTGGCCATCGGCCGTGGCCTGTCGCCGGACCGCCTGCAACGCTACTTCGACCCGAAAGGGCCGGGCAAGTGGGTGGTCAAGGCGCCGATCAAGAGCCGGGTCGAGTTCCGTTCGTTCAACCTGCTGGACAGCTACGCCAGCCTGGGCAAGTTCGACATCGTGTTCTGCCGCAACGTGTTGATCTACTTCTCCGCCGAAGTGAAGAAAGACATCCTGCTGCGTATCCATAGCACGCTCAAGCCGGGTGGCTACCTGTTCCTTGGCGCCTCCGAGGCGTTGAACGGTTTGCCGGATCATTACCAGATGGTCCAGTGCAGCCCGGGGATCATCTACCAGGCGAAGTGATTGGCTTGGTTTCAGAAAAAACGGGAGTCCCATGGGGCTCCCTTTTTTTTTGCCCGCTGTTTTTCATTCACCCGCGTCCCCTGTGGGAGCGAGCTTGCTCGCGATAGCGGTATTGCAGACGACATCAATCTTGACTGACACACCGCCATCGCGAGCAAGCTCGCTCCCACATTTGCTCCCCATTGCCTGGCGAAAGCGGCAGAAAAGCGGCAGCCAGCGGAAGCCGATTGCCGCTTTTCTGGCATTGCCGCTTTGCCGATCCCCGCAAAGCCCCGGTTTACGGGGCTTCTGAAAGTGGCACGACGCTTGCTAAAGCCATCGTACGTACATTCTGGTCACCCAAAGGTTTCCGACATGAGCATCAGCTTCGATAAAGCGCTCGGTATCCACGAACAGGCCCTGAGCTTCCGCGCCCAACGTGCCGAAGTCCTGGCCAACAACATTGCCAACGCCGACACCCCGAACTACAAGGCGCGTGACCTGGACTTCTCCAAGGTGCTCGCCGAGCAGAACGAGAAGACCAAGAACGGCCACTTCGCCTTGAACATGACCAACAATCGTCATATCGAAGCCGAAGGCGTGGGCAGCGGCGACGAATCGCTGATGTATCGCACGCCGATGCAGCCGTCGATCGACCAGAACACCGTGGACGCTCAACTGGAACAGTCCAACTACGCGGAAAACTCCGTGAACTTCCAGGCCAGCTTCACCCTGCTCAACAGCAAGTTCAAAGGGCTGGTATCGGCCCTGCGTGGAGAATAAGCCATGTCGATCGCTAGCGTATTCAACATTGCCGGCAGTGCCATGAGTGCCCAGACCACTCGCCTGAACACCGTCGCCAGTAACATCGCCAACGCCGAGACCGTTTCGTCGAGCATCGACCAGACCTACCGTGCCCGCCACCCGGTATTCGCCACCATGTTCCAGGGCGGCCAGTCCGGCGGCAGCGACTCGCTGTTCCAGGACCAGGACGCGGCGGGGCAGGGCGTGCAGGTGCTCGGCGTGGTCGAAGACCAGAGCAACCTCGAAGCACGTTATGAGCCGAATCATCCGGCCGCGGACGCCAAGGGTTACGTCTACTACCCGAACGTCAACGTCGTCGAAGAAATGGCCGACATGATTTCCGCCAGTCGTTCGTTCCAGACCAACGCCGAAATGATGAACACCGCCAAAGCCATGATGCAGAAGGTCCTGACCCTCGGTCAGTGATAAGGGGCGAGTCACATGAGCGTTACCAACACTACCAGCGGTTTGAGCCTCAACGAGATTCTGGCCAACTCCTCGGTCAAGACCAACACCACGACCGATGGCCTGGGCGCAGCGACCACCGCTGCCACCGGCAAGAAGGAATTGGGCAAGGATGCGTTCCTGCAACTGCTCGTGACCCAGCTGAAAAACCAGAACCCGCTGGAGCCACAGGATAACGGCGAGTTCGTTGCCCAGTTGGCGCAATTCAGCAGCCTGGAAGGCATCACCACGCTCAACGACACCGTCAGCGGCATCGCTGGCAACTACAACTCGTCCCAGGCGCTGCAGGCTTCGTCCCTGGTCGGTCGGTCGGTGATCGCGCCCGGTGACAAGGCCGTGGTCGACACCTCCAAGAGCCTCAACGGCACGGTGGTGGTACCAGCATCGGTGTCCTCCGTCGCCGTCAAGATCGTGGACAAGGACGGCAAGACCGTTCGCACCATCGACCTGGGCAGTCAGAACGCCGGCAATTCCGCCTTCATCTGGGATGGCAAGAACGATGCGGGCACGGTCGTTGAATCGGGCACTTACACCTTCGCGGCCTCGACCACCATCGATGGCAAGGCCACGTCGCTGATCACCAACCTGCCGGCCACGGTCAGCAGCGTGACGATCAGCCAGACGGGCGGTGAGCTGATGCTCAACCTGGCCGGGCTGGGCAGCATTGCCCTGTCCAAAGTACAAACTATTGGTATGTAGAGCCGACTAACCGGCAAAAGGAGTCAACATGTCTTTCAACATCGGCCTTAGCGGTCTCTATGCAGCCAACAAACAGCTGGACGTGACCGGCAACAACATCGCCAACGTGGCGACCACCGGTTTCAAATCGTCCCGTGCGGAATTCGAAGACGTCTACTCGGCCACCAAGCTGGGTTCGGGCAGCAAGACCGTCGGCAACGGCGTGCGCCTGGCCAACGTTTCCCAGCAATTCGGCCAGGGTGACGTGAACAACACCGGCAACGTGCTGGACATGGGCATCCAGGGCCAGGGCTTCTTTGTCCTGAGCAACGACGGTTCCCTGAGCTACACCCGTGCCGGTACGTTCAAGACCGACAAGGAAGGCTTCATCACCAACAGCGATGGCACCTCGCGCCTGCAGGGCTATGGCGTGGATGCCAACGGCAAGATCCAGAACGGCATCCTGACCGACCTGCGCATCGACACCTCGAACCTGCCGCCAACCGCCACCAGCCTGGTATCGTCGACCATCAACCTGAACTCGACAGCGACGCCGATCACTGCCGCGTTCAATCCGGCCGACACCGCTACCTTCACCAAGCAGTTCACCACCCCGATCTACGACACCCAGGGTAACCAGCACTCGATGGACCAGTACATGGTCAAGACGGCTGGCAACACTTGGAATGTCTACACCTTGATCGACGGCCGTAACCTCAACGGCACCGCACCGACCACGACTGGTGCGACCGCGCCTGTTCCTTCGACCATGATCTTCGATTCGAGCGGCAGATTGACCACGGTCACCACTCCGCCAGCGACCGTCAACAGCGATCTGGTATTGACCGGCTGGGTTCCGGGCACCGTGACCAACGGGACATGGACCGCCAACGGCGCTTCCAGCGCACCGACCATTACGATTTCCATGGGCAACACCACCCAGTTCAACGCCGACACTGCCCGCTCGATCCCAACCCAGAACGGCTACGCCACCGGCCAGATCACCAACCTGACCATCGACGGCAGCGGCGTCTTGCTGGCCAACTTCAGCAACAACCAGACCAAGCCGATCGGCCAGCTCGCCCTCGCCAGCTTCACCAATGAGCAGGGCCTGCAGCCTGTAGGCGGCACCAGCTGGAAAGAAACCTTCGCCTCGGGCATCCCGGGCTACGATGCGCCACAGACCGGTACCCTGGGTTCGATCGTCTCCAACTCCTTGGAAGAGTCCAACGTCAACCTGACCAACGAACTGGTCGAGCTGATCAAGGCGCAAAGCAACTACCAGGCGAACGCCAAGACCATCTCCACCCAGAGCACCATCATGCAGACCATCATTCAGATGGCTTGATGTCGATGGCTGTTTGAAGGCTGCACAAGGAGCCCCCTCGCAAGAGGGGCTTTTTTGTGGGCGGCTATTTTGTGTTGCCTGTCCCGGCCTCTTCGCGAGCAGGCTCGCTCCCACATTGGGACCTGTGTACACATATCCCTGTGGGAGCGAGCCTGCTCGCGAAAGCGGTAGGTCAATCAGCACCTTATCCCAGGCAAAAGAAAACCCCCGATAAACCAGCGGTCTATCGGGGGCTTCTTCAGCGGGCGCTTTTACACGCCCACCCGCTCAGCTTATTGGCAAGCTTCGCAATCCGGCTCGTCGATCGCGCAGGCCTTCGGCACTGGCGCAGGTCCGGCTGGAGCAGCCAGGACCGAATCGTCACCGTGGTTGCCGCCGCTGGAAACCGCGTTCAGCTTGCCGGTGTTGATGGTCGACTTCTCGGTGCTGGTGGCGGCCAGGGCACGGAGGTAGTAGGTGGTTTTCAGGCCACGGTACCAGGCCATGCGGTAGGTCACGTCCAGCTTCTTGCCCGAAGCGCCGGCGATGTACAGGTTCAGCGACTGAGCCTGGTCGATCCACTTCTGGCGACGGCTGGCGGCGTCGACGATCCACTTGGTGTCCACTTCGAACGCGGTCGCGTAGAGCGCCTTGAGCTCTTGCGGGATGCGTTCGATCTGCTGCACCGAACCGTCGTAGTACTTCAGGTCGTTGATCATGACCGAGTCCCACAGGCCGCGAGCCTTGAGGTCGCGAACCAGGTACGGGTTGATCACGGTGAATTCGCCCGACAGGTTCGATTTCACATACAGGTTCTGGTAGGTCGGTTCGATCGACTGCGACACGCCAGTGATGTTGGCGATGGTGGCGGTCGGTGCGATGGCCATGATGTTGGAGTTACGGATGCCTTTCTGCACACGGGCGCGAACCGGTGCCCAGTCCAGGGATTCGTTCAGGTCGACGTCGATGTACTTCTGGCCGCGCTGGGCGATCAGGATCTGTTGCGAGTCCAGCGGCAGGATGCCCTGGGACCACAGCGAACCCTGGAACGTCTCATAGGCGCCACGCTCGTCGGCCAGGTCGCAGGAAGCCTGGATCGCGTAGTAGCTGACCGCTTCCATGGACTTGTCGGCGAACTCGACCGCAGCGTCCGAACCATACGGGATGTGCTGCAGGTACAGCGCGTCCTGGAAGCCCATGATGCCCAGGCCCACCGGCCGGTGCTTGAAGTTGGAGTTCTTCGCTTGCGGCACCGAGTAGTAGTTGATGTCGATCACGTTGTCGAGCATGCGCACGGCGGTGTTCACGGTGCGTTGCAGCTTGGCGGTGTCCAGCTTGCCGTCGACGATGTGGTTCGGCAGGTTGATCGAGCCCAGGTTGCAGACCGCGATCTCGTCCTTGTTGGTGTTCAGGGTGATCTCGGTGCACAGGTTCGAGCTGTGGACCACGCCCACGTGCTGCTGCGGGCTGCGCAGGTTGCACGGGTCCTTGAAGGTCAGCCATGGGTGGCCGGTCTCGAACAGCATCGACAGCATCTTGCGCCACAGGTCTTTGGCCTGGACGACTTTGAACAGCTTGATCTTGTTGTACTCGGTCAGGGCTTCGTAGTACTCGTAGCGCTCTTCGAAAGCCTTGCCGGTCAGGTCGTGCAGGTCCGGCACTTCGGATGGCGAGAACAGGGTCCACTTGCCGTCATCGAAGACGCGCTTCATGAACAGGTCCGGGATCCAGTTGGCGGTGTTCATGTCGTGGGTGCGACGACGGTCATCACCGGTGTTCTTGCGCAGCTCGATGAACTCTTCGATGTCCATGTGCCAGGTTTCCAGGTAGGCACAGACCGCGCCCTTGCGCTTGCCGCCCTGGTTGACCGCAACGGCGGTGTCGTTGACCACTTTGAGGAACGGCACGACGCCCTGGGATTTGCCGTTGGTGCCCTTGATGTACGAGCCCAATGCGCGAACCGGGGTCCAGTCGTTACCCAGGCCACCGGCGAATTTCGACAGCATGGCGTTGTCGTGGATCGCGCCGTAGATGCCCGACAGGTCGTCCGGAACGGTGGTCAGGTAGCAGCTCGACAGCTGCGGACGCAGGGTGCCGGCGTTGAACAGGGTCGGGGTCGAGGCCATGTAGTCGAAGGACGACAACAGGTTGTAGAACTCGATCGCACGGTCTTCACGCTGCTTCTCTTCGATGGCCAGGCCCATGGCCACGCGCATGAAGAAGATCTGCGGCAGTTCGAAACGCACGCCATCCTTGTGGATGAAGTAACGGTCGTACAGGGTTTGCAGGCCCAGGTAGGTGAACTGCTGGTCGCGCTCGTGGTTGATCGCCTTGCCGAGTTTTTCCAGGTCGAATTCGGCCAGGACCGGGTTCAGCAATTCGAATTCGATACCCTTGGCGACGTAGGCTGGCAGGGCCTTGGCATACAGGTCGACCATTTCGTGGTGGGTCGCGCTCTCGGCGACTTCCAGGAAGCTCAGGCCTTCGGCACGCAGGGTGTCCATCAGCAGGCGGGCGGTCACGAAGGAGTAGTTCGGCTCGCGTTCCACCAGGGTCCGCGCGGTCATCACCAACGCGGTGTTGACGTCCTTGAGGGCGACGCCGTCATAGAGGTTCTTCAGGGTTTCGCGCTGGATCAGGTCGCCATCGACTTCTTCCAGGCCTTCGCAGGCCTCGGTGACGATGGTGTTCAGGCGGCCCATGTCCAGCGGCGCGAGGCTGCCGTCGGCGCGTGCGATGCGGATCGAAGGGTGGGCCTGGACCGGGGCGTCGGCAGGGGAGCGGGTAGCACGCTCCTTGGCGCGGGAGTCACGGTAGATCACGTAGTCGCGGGCCACTTTCTGCTCGCCGGCACGCATCAGGGCCAGTTCGACCTGGTCCTGGATTTCTTCGATGTGGATGGTGCCGCCCGACGGCATGCGACGCTTGAAGGTCGCGGTGACCTGTTCGGTCAGGCGGGCCACGGTGTCGTGGATTCGCGACGAAGCGGCAGCGGTGCCGCCCTCAACTGCGAGGAACGCTTTGGTGATGGCGACGGTGATCTTGTCATCGGTGTAAGGAACGACAGTGCCGTTACGCTTGATCACACGCAGTTGGCCCGGCGCGGTGGCGGACAGATCCGGGCTCGAATCGGCGGCCAGCGGCGCGGTGCCCTGCGGGTTCTCGCGAGTTGTGTCGGTGTGCATGGGTGTCTCCACGTTCTCTATGTTTGTTTGGGCACCATCACGGTGCCCACCGTTCCGTCCTGAAGCACTACAACCGACTGGCGCCGGGCATAACAACTTCGGGACAGTAGGAAGCAGGCGTTTAATGCCGCTTCCATCCGAAGTTCTCAGGTTGCGAGCGGGGCTCGAAACCGGGTTGCCGGGGTGGCAGCAATTGACTGCAACACCCGTACCGTTTCGGTCGTTTCGGACCTTGAAACAGTTGCCATCCGCAGGGGCGGTCTGGGCTTGGGGAAATGCGATGTTTCAGTTGGACAGAAGCAAGAAAAGCGCTTGAATTCTCTGTCCGACTTGTGTTTGGTTTTTGGCCTGAAACCCTACATGTAGGGTTTTTTGCGCGGCGGGCTACAAGATAATGCGTTTTGGGGGGGTATGCAACGTACTACCTGTGGATAAGCCTGTGCGTAATTTGTGTGCGAAACGTGGAACAGCTCTGTAGGCCGCGACCTAGCTGGAGTGGACCTTTTTTCAGCGGTTTCGACGATTCGAAAACAGCTTGAAGGTTTTTGCGGGCGCGGACGTTACCACAGAAAACCCACCCGATCGAAACGCATTTGTCTGCTTGTTTTCTGCGCAGGCGACGTTTATACAATCGGCCCATGCATGGGTGTGTTTATCCTCCTTTAACATGACAAAAAGATGGGGGAGCTGTATCCGAATAGCTGAAGCGGGCACTTTGTGGCGAGGGAGCTTGCTCCCGCTCGAGTGCGCAGCGCTCGCAAGTTTTTGGGGCCGCTTCGCAGCCCAGCGGGAGCAAGCTCCCTCGCCACAGGGTTTTGTGCTGATCCTTCCTTTTTTATTCGCAGCAAGACGAGGCCCCAGTGGAACAAGAAGCCTGGCAGGTATTGATCGTCGAGGATGACCAGCGTCTGGCCGAGCTGACCCGGGAATACCTCGAAAGCAACGGATTGCGTGTCGCCATCGAAGGCGACGGCGCGGTGGCGGCGGCGCGGATCATTGCCGAGCAGCCGGACCTGGTGGTCCTCGACCTGATGCTGCCCGGCGAAGACGGCCTGAGCATTTGCCGTAAAGTGCGCCAGCAGTATGACGGGCCGATCCTGATGCTCACCGCTCGCACCGACGACACCGATCAGATCCAAGGCCTGGACCTGGGCGCCGATGACTACGTCTGCAAGCCGGTTCGCCCGCGTCTGCTCTTGGCGCGCATCCAGGCCCTGCTGCGGCGCAGCGAGCCGGAGCCGAGTACGGCGCAGAAGCCGCGGCGCCTGCAATTCGGCCCGCTGGTGGTCGACGATGCCCTGCGCGAAGCCTGGTTGCAGGGCAACGGTATCGAGCTGACCAGCGCCGAATTCGACCTGTTGTGGCTGCTGGTGTCCAATGCCGGGCGCATCCTGTCCCGGGAAGAAATCTTCACCGCCCTGCGCGGCATTGGTTATGACGGCCAGGACCGTTCCATCGACGTGCGCATTTCGCGCATCCGCCCCAAGATCGGCGACGACCCGGACCATCCACGGCTGATCAAGACCATCCGCAGCAAGGGCTACCTGTTCGTTCCTGAAGCTTGCGTAGACCTGGCGCCGTGAATTCGATCTTCCTGCGTATTTACGGCGGCATGTGCGCCGCGCTGGTGTTGGTGGCGGTCCTCGGTGTGCTGGCCCTGCACCTGCTCAACCAGACCCGCGGCGAGCAATACCGCGAGCGCCTGGCCCACGGCACGTTTTCGTTGATGGCCGACAACCTGCGGCCGATGAACGACACCGAGCGCCGCCGGGCGCTGGCAGTGTGGGAGCGCCTGCTGGGCATTCCCCTGGCGTTGCAGACCTTCACCCAGACCGACCTTGACCTCGGCCAGCGCACCCGTGTGCTGCGCGGCCAGGCGCTGGTCGAGCAGACCGGGCCGCACGCGGCAAAAGTCTACCGGTTGGTCAATGATGCCGAGCAATTGATGTTGGTGGGGGAGGTCCAGCAGATCAGCGAGCAACTGGCCCGCGCGACCATTTACCTGTTGGCCGACGAACTGGTGCGTTACCCGGTGGCCGAGCAACCCAAGCGGTTGGCGCAACTGGAGCAGGAAAAAGGCTTTGGTTTCGACCTGCGACTCATGACCGCCGAGCAGGCTGACATGGACGAAGACCAGCGCCGTCGGGTGTCCGAGGGCGATACGGTGATGGCCCTGGGCAAGGGCGGCGACTCCATCCGGGTCTTCGCTGGCATGGTCGGTACGCCGTGGGTACTGGAGATCGGCCCGCTGTACCAGATGAACCCTTATCCGCCGCAATGGCTGGTGTTGATCGCGGCGCTGGGCTTGAGTCTGATCGGCTTGATCGTCTATCTGTTGGTGCGTCAGTTGGAGCGACGGTTGCGTGGCCTGGAATCGGCCGCCACCCAGATCGCCCAGGGCAGCCTGGAAACCCGGGTGCCCGCCCGAGGCGCCGACTCGGTCGGGCGACTGGCTGCGGCGTTCAACGGCATGGCCGAACACCTGCAGCAACTGTTGGCGATCCAGCGCGAGCTGGTGCGGGCGGTGTCCCACGAATTGCGCACCCCGGTGGCGCGCCTGCGCTTCGGCCTGGAAATGCTCGGCAGCGCCACCACGCCCCAGGCCCGGGACAAATACCTGGCGGGCATGGACCACGACATCGAAGACCTGGATCGGCTTGTGGACGAACTGCTCACCTACGCGCGACTGGAACAAGGTTCACCGGCCTTGAATTTCCAGCGGGTGGATCTGGATGCGCTGGTCAATCAGGTGATCGATGAACTGGGACCGTTGCGGGCCGGGCTCACCGTTGAACGCGGTCTCTGCCTGTCGGCCGCTGATTGCGACGGCGCCTGGGTCGAGGCCGAGCCACGCTTCCTGCATCGCGCGTTGCAGATTCTGGTGGGCAATGCCATGCGCCACGCCCATTCCAAGGTCACGGTCAGTTACCAGGTGGGCCAGTTGCGCTGCCGGGTGGATGTGGAAGACGACGGGCCCGGCGTGCCGGAAGCGGCGTGGGAGCGAATTTTCAAGCCGTTCCTGCGCCTGGACGACAGTCGCGCCCGTGCGTCGGGCGGCCATGGGCTGGGGTTGTCGATCGTGCGGCGGATCCTCCCCTGGCACGACGGCAGGGCGCTGATCGGCAAGAGCAAGAGCCTGGGTGGGGCGTGGTTCAGCTTGAGTTGGCCGAGGCATCAGGACAGGTCTTGATATATGCGGCGCCTGTGCTGGCCTCATCGCGAGCAAGCTCGCTCCCACAGTGGATTTATGTTGTGGCCAAAACTTGAGGCCATCCCAAATAATCCTGTGGGAGCGAGCTTGCTCGCGATGAGGCCCTCCCAGACACCAAAAAATCTCAGGCCCTGATCCCCACCAGGCTCAACAGCTGCCCATCCTTCACCCCAAACTGCGCCTGCAATTCACTGCCATGGTGCCATTCGGTCGACAGGTCCGTCAGCAAGCGCAGCCGCACCTGGCCGTCATGTGTCCAGTCCAGCACCTCGGCATGCTCGAAATAAAAACGCTGCCTGACAATGGGGTACAGCGCCTTGAACAGACTTTCCTTCACTGAAAAGGTCAGGGTCACCAACAAGGCCTGGTCATCACGGGCGAGCCGGGTCATGCGTTGCAGCTCTGGCGAGGTCAGGATTTCACCGGCCAGGCGTTCGGCGCGTTCGGGGTCGAGCAGGTTCTCCACGTCCATGCCCAAGCCTTGCCAGTGTTCTTTTTTCGCGACGATGGCCGCTGCCCGGCCCGTGCTGTGGGTGATCGAGCCGCTGATATGCGCCGGCCACACCGGGGCGCGGTCTTCGCCAATGGCCGGTACGCAAATCTGGCCGTCGAGTCGCTGCAACGCCGCCCGAGCGCAGATCCGCCCGGCCAGGAACTCTGCCTGACGCTTGGCCACTGAACGCTGGATGCTCGCCGGCGGCTCGATGACGCTGTTGGTGAAGTCGGCGCCCACCAGCAACAACGGGTCGAAGCGGGTGCTCAGCAGCACCGTATCGGGCAGGGCGTCGGGCAATAGCCAGTGCTCATCCAGGGGCGAGCAACAGCCGGGGAGGGTGGGGAGTGTCGTGATGCCGGGCATTGTGCAGTGTTG